>JAQTVX010000028.1 GCA_028706585.1 Candidatus Krumholzibacteriia bacterium
GGGGCGACCGAGCATTAGCTTGCTCCGGGCGGGCGGAGGTGGTATTATCAACGAGCCGGGAGGAAAACGATGGAAGAAGCGAAGGAGCAGCGGGACGAGAAGCTCGTGGAGCTCGACAGCGTGCAGGGCGATTTCGAGGCCCAGGTGCTCAAGGGAATGCTCGAGTCCGAGGGAATCGAAGCCGCGATACGGCCCGGTGTCGCGCAGAACGTTCTGCCGTTCACGGTCGACGGCCTCGGCGAGATGAAGATCTACGTCAAGGAGGCCGACCTGGCCGCAGCGAAGGCCCTGATAGAGGAGTACCGGGAGCAGGAGTGAGAGGTCTCGCGAGAGGCTCCGGGAATTCCGGCACTTGCAATTGATTCCGCGATTCTCTAGTATTCAGGCGCGTGGGGGCTTAACTCAGCGGTAGAGTGCTATCCTCACACGATAGAAGTCGTAGGTTCAAATCCTACAGTCCCCACCATTCATATTTCCCGCGAGCGGCGCCTTCTACGGCGCGGAACCTTTCTTCGTGCCATACTTCTTGAGCTTTGCATATACGGTCGGTTTCGATATGCCGAGAACGGCGGCCGCCTTCGTCTTGTCGCCCAGCCTCTCGACGACCTTGTTCACGATCATCCCCTCGACCTTTGGAAGAATCGGATCCGCCGTGGAGAGCTCGACGTTTTCCAGCATCGAGTCGACCGTTTCCTCGAGGGTCGCGCGCGATTCGGCCCGTGCGCTCTCCGGCCGCTTCAACACGCAGTCGGGAAGGTCCTCCGGGAGTATCGTTTCCTTCTTCGACATGATGATGATCCGGTTTATGAGGTTCTCGAGCTCCCGCACGTTGCCGGGCCAATCGTAGGAAACGAGAAGGGCCATGGCCTCCGGTGATAGCTTCTTCATGGGAATGCCGTAGAGCCGGCAGTACGTGGAGAGAAAATGCATGCAGAGGGGCTCGATATCCTCGGACCGCTCCCTGAGATCGGGAATGCGGATAGGGAAGATATTGATCCGATAGAAAAGATCTTCGCGGAACTGCCCCTGTTTAACGAGAGATTGCAGATCCCTGTTGGTCGCGGCGATGATCCGGACGTCGGTCGAGATCGTGCTCGTCCCTCCGACACGGTAGAACTTCTGCTGCTCGAGGACGTGGAGCAGCTTCGGCTGCAACTCCATCGGCATGTCGCCGATCTCGTTGAGGAAGATGGTTCCCCCGTTCGCGGATTCGAAGTGCCCGATCCGCTGCTTGTGCGCGCCGGTGAACGCGCCCCGCTCGTGCCCGAAGAGCTCGCTCTCGAGAAGCTCTCGGGGAATCGCCGAGCAGTTCAGCGACACGAAGAGACGGTCGGCTCGGCTGCCGCAGCAGTGGATCATCTTCGCAATGAGATCCTTCCCGGTTCCATTCGATCCGGTCAGCAGAACGGTAGTGTCCATGTCCTTGATTCCATCGATGAGCTCGTGGATGTGCCGCATCGGCGCCGATGCGCCGACAAGGTCCTGGGTGCCGACGCGCTCCTTAGGCCGGATGACCGCCGGCTTCGCCTGGAAGCGCGGTTTCTCGAGCTGGACTATCTTCTCGGTCAGGAGCGCCCTCTCCAATGCGGAGGCGGCCTGCTGGCCGAATGCGATGAGAAAGCTGTGGTCCTCGTCGGCCGTACGCGAGCCGCTTCGCGTCGAATCGAGATACAGAAATCCGTCTATCTTGTCGTGGATTCGAAGAGGCACGCAGACGATGCGCGGATGCTCCTCGAGGAATTCGGGAGCAACCTTGCCTTCGGGGATGGATGTGCGCGAGACGTCCAGCGGATATCCCAGCTGCCGCGTCACGGCCAGAATGGCCGTGATGGATCGATCGGTCAGCATGGCTCCCACGGTGAAGGCGCCGGTCGCGGCGGCGATGCGATACGCGTCGCGCCCTTCGGTCTTGAGGATGAGAGCCGATCGGTCCATGGCGGTGATCCGGCGCGCCGTTTCGGCTATCGTCGCCTGCATTCTCTCGGGATCGCGCAGCGTGCCCATGAGGGACACGATTCTGCAAACGGCCTGGAAGCGGTCCGAATCGCCGGCGATCTGATCGCGCATGAGCGGGGAGCGCGCGTCCAGCGCCTCCTGGAGCAGACGCACCTGCTGGGGCGGGGTCTCGCCGTCGGCCAAGAGAGACGTCGAGCGCAGAAGGAACTCGCGCGCGAGCGGTTCGTTGCCTTCCTCGAGGCAGAGGCTTCCGATCTCCGCGGCGACGGCCGAAGCGGCGCTTCTCCTCCCAAGGAGCGAAAGCTCGAGGCTCGCTCCTTCGAGCTTGAATCTCCCATCCTTCTGCGAGCCCTGCGCGAGCAAAATCCTTCCCTCCAGAAGATTGAGGAGCGCCGTTTCGAGGCGCGAGCCGATCTTCTGGTTGAGCGATCGCGCATTGGCGAGATGCTCGATGGTCTCGGGGATGTTCCCGAGCGCGAACGTGAGCTCGGCTAGCTTGCGGCAGACGACGGCGCGTTCCCTCAGGGATTTCGTCTTGTCGCAGAGCTGAAGATCCTTTGTGTAGTAGCTCCGGGCCTTCTCGTGGTGTCCCTGGAGGAAGCAGATCTCGCCCATCGTGCCGTATACCTCGGCGAGAAGCTGCTGGTTGCCGATCGTCTCGGCGAGCCGGGCGGCCGTGATGCAGCTGCGCTCGGCCTCCTTGATCTCGTCCAGATCGACGTGGACAAGGGCAAGGTTGAGGTGGGCGGCCGCGAGTCCGGGGAGGTTCTCGTGCCGCTTCTTGATTTCCATGCTCTTGGTGAAGCACTCGAGCGCCTCGGCAAGCGATCCCAGGGAGCGGTACACCAGCCCGAGGTTGTTGTAGCTCGCCGCTATGCCGATCTCGTCGCCGCACTCCTCGCGGAGCGCGAGACAGCGCTTGTAGCAGAGGATCGCGTCGTCGTATTTGCTCCGGTTCCAATTGATCGTTCCCATGAGGTTGTACGCCTGGGCGATCTCGGCGGGATTCTGTTTCTCGTCGAGGAGCTTGTGGACGACGAGGCAATGCTCCCAGGAGCGGTCGAATGAGCCGAGACGGTAATGGATCCACGCCATGTCGTTGTAGAGCTTGGCGCGCTCGTTCGAGAGCAGCTCATCGCCGTGGGTATCGAGCGTCTGCTCCAGAAGCTTCTCGGCCTTGAGGAACTCTCCCTTCTTCTCGAGAATCTCGCTCTCGCGGCGCACGGCCTCGACCGCGAGCCTTCGGTAACGCGCGGGCTCCGATTCCCGCGCGATTTCCTCGCGGCACTGGCGGAAGAAGCACTCACTCCGGTCCATACTTCCCGTGAGAGAGAAGTGGGTACCGAGCTCGATGTACAGGCTGAACCGCGACTCGACCGGAAGCGCGCGGTCGAGCTTCTCCTCCATGTATCTCGCATTGAAACAGCTCAGGGCGGCGAGCTTCTTCCGCTTCATGAAGAGCTGGAGAATCTCGAGCCCCTTGAGGGCCGCCTCCTCGCTGGCGCCGCTGCGGGCCAGGTGATAGAAGGCGTAGATCGGTGGAACGCCGCGCTTTTCCTCGAGCAGGTGCGCTATGTTGCGATGTATGGATTCCTTTCTTTCCGCGCTCATGCCACGCAGGGTCGCCAGCGCCGCCGAATCGCTCGCTGCGCGGTACACGACGCAGAGCTCGCCGTTGGACAGGCTCGACGTCTCCGTTCGCGACCGGACGAGGCCACGGGCGGCAAGCGTCTGCAGCGCGGAGAATATTCTGTTCTCTTCGGGCGCGTAGATGCCGAGGAGGAACGAAAGCGGCGTTTCGAAGCCCAGAACGGCGAGGAACCCGAGAACCGATCGCTCGTCGGCCGATAGCGTGTCCAGGAAACGAGTGTCTGCTCTTCCGGGCACGGCTGCGCCGCCGGCCGCGGCCGCGGCGAGGTTCAACCGCGCCAGCGCGAAATTCCCGGACGATTCGAGGGCCCCGTCGATCTCTCCGCGGGCCTCCGTCCGCACGAGACGGGATAGAATCCGTTTCTTCTCGGCCGCTCCAAGCAGAGGAAGCTCGATCTCGTTTGTAGCGATCTCGCGTTTGCAGAACTCGGTCTTGATCTCCTCCGCCATGCTCGCCGATTCCGCGTTCATTGCGATCACGGCGAGGTTGCACCGTTCGAGGGCCTGGCAAAGGTAGTCGATAACGTGGCAGAAGAGGAGCGGCTCTCCGCAGTGATCGTCGACCAGCGTGAAATCGCACTGTTCGCCGGAGTCCTTGTCGGGCTGGTCCTGGAAGATCGCGAGGTCACCGGCGATTCGTCCGCGCTCGAATTTCCACTCGCCCGCGAGGCGCTTCGCGATAAACTCGAGGAAATGCGTCTTTCCCTCGCCGGGAGCGCCTTTCACGATCACGAGCTGCTTCTCGCCCTCCCGCGCCTTCAATGCTATTCGCTTCATTGTCCGCAAGGCGTCGGCCGGCGGCGCCGCGTCGCGCGCCTTCATGAAAAAGGATAGCCCCTGCGTGCGCCGTTCATCTCCCAGGTCGGCGAGCTCGTCGATCACCGCGTGCAGCTCGGCGCCCGAAGTCCGGTCCCCAAGCGACGCGAGCCGTTCATTGAGGGCCTTGACCTTTTCGGTCGTTTTCGGGTCGAGGTGCCTGGCGAAGGCTGAAAGGATGCCTCCAACGGCCAGCAGATCCCTCTGCGGGCCGTCGACATCCATTTCCGGAGGACCCGGTGCAGCCGCTATCCGGCGCAGCATCTCCTCGGGAAGCAGGTACGCGACTGGAAGAATACGCGGCGCGTCCTGCTCCATGTATAGCGATTCCATCTTGAGATTATAGAAACACAGACCTTCATCGAGCCTATCCAGAACGTACGACAGGATCGTCTTCATGACGGCCGCCGCCCTGGCCGGTTTCATGAGGGGAAGCGCCTTCTTCAAAGGAACGAGCTCGGCATCAGGCAGGAGGAAGCTGAGCGAGCCGTTGGTGCGGCGGAGCGAGAGAGCGGGCGGCGCGAGCGTTCCCGATCTCGAAAAGAGATGGTTGCGCATTCTAAGGCTCTCGACCGATATGGGCGCTCCCGGAGGCGTGTCGAGCGAGAAGAGCAAGTACTTGCGCTCGCTCAGGGAGTCGGCGACGCCGTGGCCGTGCCACGGCGGGAACTCCCCGAGATCCTTTTCGATGATGTATCTGGAATTCAGTTCTTCCTTGAGGTTTTGACTGCCCATGTTGCACCGCTTTGTCAATTTTCTTGCCTGGTAAAATTACTTTACCTCAGGCGGCGCAAAGATACAAGAAAATATATTTTTCGGATCTTGAGGGGAGAGCTAGTGGGCTACGGAATGTAGAGCAGCCTTCCGCAATTCTCGCACGTTTGGAGCTCGTTTCTGCTCACCGCGGAGAAGAATGACGTGGGGAGCTTGACGAAGCACCCAAGGCAGAGGCTTCCCGTAACGGGCAGGATGGCCACCGTGTAATGCTGGGTGAGCTTTTCGTAGCGCTGGAGAAGCGCCCTCGGAACTTTCTTGGCCAGCTTGTCGCGCGCGTCCTGCAGCTCGTTCAGGCCGGTGAGCTTGAAACCCAGGCTCTGAAGCTCTCTGGAGGTGACCTTGTCTTTCACTTCCTTGATCATGATGTCGAGGTCTTGGAGGGCAATGAGGAGACGATGCTCGTCTTTCACTGATCCTTTTCCTCCAGAATCTTCACAAGCGAAGGGAAGTCTGTGACTTCGTAGAGGCTCTTCAGCTTGGCCGGCTTCTGTATGAGGCCGATGAGCTCGCTCAGGATCGCGAGGTACGTATCGGAGCCCTTGTCCGACGGCGCGAGAATCAGGAAGAACAGCTTCGTCGTCTTCCCGTCGAGCGCGTCGAAATCGACTCCCGAAGCCGAGCGTGCGAACAGTACGCTCAGCTCCTTGATGGCGAGGGAGCGCCCGTGCGGAAAGGCGACGCCGTTGCCCAACCCGGTGCTGCCGAGACTCTCGCGATTCTTCAGCATTTCGATGATGAACTGTTCGTCGGATATTCTATTGTTGAGGGCGAGATGATGCACCATCTCCGTGAGCACGCTCATTTTCTTGCGTGACCGGAGATGAAAAATGCAAAAGTCCTCTTCGAAGAACGAAATCAGCTTGCTAGCTTCCATACTTTTCATAATATAGCATTGCTCCGCGAATATTGTATAGCAATTTCATTGTTCTTGGGCAATATTTTTTCATATTCGCATCCGCATCACCTCAAAAACGGCGTCGTGGGGCGCCGGAGACATGGACCGCGGAGAAACCGGACGAGGAACAGTACTTCGAATCAAGGGAGCCCATTTCTTCGTTGAAGCGCTCTCGCAGGAGGTGCGCTGTTCCCTGCGGGGACGTTTCCGTCTCGACGGCACGGGAGCGGACGTGATTCCCGCCGTCGGAGACGTCGTTCTGTTCAGGAGCGACGGAGTCCGGGACACGGATGGCCTTCGCGGGCTCATCGTCGGGATCGAGCCGAGAAAATCGATCCTCGCGCGGACCGATCCGTCGCAGAAGAGCGGCTATCGGATTCTCGGCGCGAATATGGATCAGGCGATTCTCGTTTTCGCGGTTAGAGGGCCCGATTTGAACCTTCGTCTCCTCGACCGTGTGCTCGTCGCGGCGGCATGCGGCCCGATGGACGCGGTCATCTGCATCAACAAGATGGATCTGGTCTCCGGGCCCGCGGAGGTCGAGGGAGCGCTGGTTCCATACGTCAAGATGGGATACCGCGTCGTGTTGACGAGCGCGATAAGAGGCGACGGCATCGATGAGCTCTCTGCGACGATAGCGGGAAAGACCTCGATTCTCGCGGGACCCTCGGGAGCGGGCAAGACATCGCTCGTCTCGCGCATACAGCCCGGGCTCGAGCTTGCGATATCCGACGTGAACGCGAGCACGGGAAGGGGCGTGCATACGACGACGCATTTCGAGCTCCATCGCCTGGTCTCCGGCGGTTATCTCGGCGATACGCCGGGCGTGCGCGAGTTCGGCGTCTGGAACGTTTCGAAGGAGAGGCTCGCCGGAATGTTCAGGGATTTCGCGCCGTTCAGGCTGGATTGCAGGTTCGCTACCTGCACGCACAGCCATGAGCCTGATTGCGCCGTCAAGAACGCGGTCGAGGAGAAGCTCATTTCCCGCGAGCGCTACGATAGCTATATCAGGATTCTCGATACCCTGCCGGACGAGCGAAGCATGAACAATTCTCCCTCCGAGCGCGGCTCGCCCCGCCGGCGCGATGGCGCCGGGCGCAAGAGATGACGGAGCAAAAAGAAGATGGCGGCCTTTCGGGGAGGCCGCCATTCGCAAGAAGGGATTGTGGGATGGTATTATACATCCGCTCTCGAATGGGTAATACGCACGCGGTTGGAAAAGGTTCCGGTTTTTTTGAAATTTCCCGGGGGCTCCGGTGAGAAAACGGATCGAAAGAGCTGCGAAAACGGCGCTCGCCCGTTTCGTGTCCGTTTTTCTCTCCAGAAAGAAAATAGACGCGGACGAGCTCGCACGCATGAGAGTGGAGCGTCTTCTCGTCATAAGACAGCATAACCAGATGGGGGATATGCTGCTGGCCGTGCCCGCCTTCAGGGGGCTCAGGGCCCGTTTCGCCGGCGCGCGGATAACGGTCGTCGCGGCGCCGATCAACGCCGACGTCATGCGGCGCAATCCGTACGTGGACGAGGTGCTCGTCTACGCCAAGGAGGAGAACCGGCGCAATCCTTTTGGGCTCGCGCGATTCGTGGCGGGGCTCAGGAGGCGCCGTTTCGACGCCGTAATCGTCCTGAACACGGTCTCCTTCTCGGTGACGAGCATGATGTTGGCCGTCGCGAGCGGCGCGCGGGTGCGATTGGGCTCGACGAGCCGTCCCTTCGGCCACGATCTCGCGGCGCGGTTCTATCATCTCGAGCTGCCCCTGCCGGGGCGGGAAGAGCTCGCGCGGATGCACGAGAGCGCCCACAATATATATCCTCTCTCGGCGATCGGGGTGCGCGAGCGCAACCTCGCCTCGACGCTCGTACCGCTCCCGGAAGAAGAGCGCGATTGTGATCGCTTCATCGCAGCCTCATTCGGGGAAGGCGCTCGCTTCATTGTCGTTCATCCGGGAGCCGGAAAGCGGCAGAATATGTGGCCGGCCGAGAGATTCGCCGCGGTCGCC
Organism: Candidatus Krumholzibacteriia bacterium; assembly: GCA_028706585.1. Taxonomy (GTDB): domain Bacteria; phylum Krumholzibacteriota; class Krumholzibacteriia; order Krumholzibacteriales; family Krumholzibacteriaceae; genus SSS58A. The sequence goes on from JAQTVX010000028.1 coordinate 8,095, forward strand.
GCGGCCTTGCGCGAACGTTTTCGTGCAGGTACGGTCGTCGTGAGCGGCCCCGTGGACGCGGAGGCTCTCGCTGCGTTCCTCGTCGCGTCCGGGCCCGACGCGATCGTGATATCGCGCCCGAGCGTAGGTTTCCTGGGCGCCTTGATGAAACGGTCCGCGCTCACTCTCTGCAATGATACCGGGATAATGCACGTGGCGGGCGCAGTCGGCTCGAGGTGCGTGGCGGTTTTCGGCCCCACCGATCCGGCGCGGTGGAAACCGATCAACGATACTGTCGTCGCCGTGAAAGACGAAAGCGGGAACGTCGAATCGGTCGGGGCCGATGGAGTGATCGAAGCGGCGGTTGCGTTACTTCGAGGCTGAGAGCGACACGAGATCGATGGAGAGCCGCACCGTTTCATCCCGGGGCACGATTATCACGTCGGACCAATCCTGAAAACCAGCGCTTTTGAGGTCGACGCGGTGCGTTCCCACCGGAAGCGTGAGCGGTGCCGGGAGCGGAATATTCCCTTTGAAAACGCCGTCTATGTACACGTGGGTGCCTCCCCGCGTCTCGATGATCAGCGTTCCGGTGAGCTGTTCGAGCGATATCCTGCGACGCGAGAGCTCCCCGCGTTTGATTTGCACCGCTTCGACGTAGTCGCGGCGACCCTCGGCGCGGCATGCGAGCTCGTGCGTTCCCGTTTGAAGCTCAATCATGGAGAGACGCTCTCCGAAGGTGCGGAACTGTCCATCGATCGAGATATCGGAGGGAGGATCGACTGTGACGTCGAGATATCCGATCGTTGGGGCCTCGTCCCTTGGCCCCTCGACCGGAGCCGCCGCGGGGGCCGGAGGAGCGACGGGCTTTGCAGAGGCAAGATCCAGGTCTTTGACCGACCGGGCTTTTTCCAACGCCTCTTTCCTCGCAGCTTCGGCGTCCGGCAGCGCCAGCCGGCCGGTGCTGTTCTCGAGGATTATCCCCGTATCCGGAGCCGCTTCGAGAGGTGCCGCCGCCGTATCCGGGACGGCCCGAGCGGCCGGGGTGGATTCATCGAGAATCGTCATCGATACGCCGCTTATCGGCTCTCCCTGACCGGCTATGGCCATCTCGCTTGGAGGGGGCGCGGGATGCGACTCGCGGATCGCTTTCAGTGCGTTCGCGATGTTCGATATCCCATGCGGATTCAAGGCGACGACGGCGATAGCGGCGGCGACTCCGGCGGCCGCCAGACTCAACGGAAGGCGGCTTTTCCTGCGGGGGCGCATTCGGGACGGCCGCCTCGGCGCCGCCGTGGCGTCATCCTCGCCGATCGCGAGCCTCCTGAGCCGTTCGCGAGCTGAAAGGATCTTTTCCTGACCGAGGAGCGACTCGATGGCGCAGGCCATCTCGAGGGCGTTTCTGAAGCGCTTCGACGGATCACGGTGGAGCGCCTTCATCACCAGCGTTTCCGCTTCGGGGCTGATGTCTCTTCGTATCTGCGAGGGCAGGGGGATGGAGCCGTTGATGATGTTATGGATGACCACGGCGTAGTTGTCGCCGAGGAAAGGCTGTGTGCCGGTTATTGCCTCGTAGCATATCGTTCCGAGAGAGAAGAGATCGCTCCGCCCGTCGATCGATTCGCCGATCGCCTGCTCCGGCGACATGTAGAGCGGCGTTCCGAGAAGAGTGGACGCCACCGTCTGCTGCGTCTGGCTCTGGTGGAGCTTGGCGAGGCCGAAGTCGGTGATCTTCACCTGCCCCTCTCTGGTGATCATGATGTTGGCCGGCTTGATGTCGCGGTGGATGATGCCGTGCTGATGCGCGTGATCGAGCCCCATGCAGATCTCGCGCGCGATGAGGAGCGCGAGCTCCTCGCTGATGATGCGCCTCGATGAGAGCACGTCCTTGAGGCTCGGTCCGTCGATGTATTCCATGACGATGTAGTAATTGCCCTCGGAGGAACCGAAGTCGATGATCCGCACGATGTTCTCGTGGTCGAGGCTCGCCGCCGATTTCGCCTCGAGCTGGAACCTCCGCGTGAAATTGGGGTCCGAGATGAGGTGGGAATGCAACTTCTTGATGACGACGGGCCGGTCGAGCGAGGTCTGGATGGCCTTGTACAGCACGGCCGTTCCGCCCGTCGCGAGCGTGTTGCATATCTCGTATTTCTTGCTGCTTTTTTCGGTCATCGCGCCGTCGCCAGCCTTTCCGCGAGCGATTCGGGAAGCCCGACGTTCCTGATCTTCTCCTGCGCAAGCCTGACGTCGTAGGGGACCCGCCGGATCGTGATGGTGCCCTTCTTCGCGTCGAGCAGCGCGAAGCTCGCCGCCGCTATGCCGTCGCGCGGCTGACCGATGCTTCCCACGTTGACGAGGTAGCGCGACTGCGGCGCCACCGTCTGGAACGTGCCGCTCACGACCTTCGAGCCGCGAGCGCCGCAGTGCTCGATGATCGCCGGCACGTGCGTGTGCCCGATGAAAATGAACCGCTCCTGGACCTTCTCGAATATCGCGTTCGCCTGGGCGATCGTGTACACGTACTCCCAATCCATCGGGGAGCATGGAGAGGCGTGGGCGAATATGCAGTCTTCCCAGCGCCGGACGGTATCGTACTCGGTCAACGCGTCGCGGTGCCGCGGGAGGATCTCCCTCGAGGTCCACCGGATCGCCTTCTGCGCCGTGCTGTTGAAGGTGTCCGTGTCGATGATGCCCGCTGCGGCGACATCGTGGTTGCCGCCGATGCGGATGAGCGCCGCCTCCTGTACGAGGGCTATGCACTCGTTCGGATTCGCGCCGTAGCCCACGACGTCCCCGAGCGAGACGATCATGTCGGGGCGCAGCCTCTCGGCCTCCTCGAGAACCCTCTCGAGCGCCTCAACGTTGCCATGAACGTCCGAAAAAACGATGAATCTCATTGCTCAATCCTTGAAAACGAACTCCTCGGAGCCGATCGCTATGAGGTCTTCCTTTTCGAGCGTCTTCTCATCCATCTCTTCGCCGTTGATCGTGACCTTCTTGCGCCCCTCGATCTTCTGGAGCACGTATTCGGAGCCCTTGCGGACGACGGCCACGGTGAGGCGCGGCGCGAAAATCCCTCCGAGCCTGATGTGCGAATCCCTGCCGCGCCCGATCACGGTCCGTTCGCGGTCGAGGGGATACTCTTCCATGGCCGATTTTCTGAAGAGGTGCGGAACGGCTTCCTTGTCCGCCTCGCGCGGCTGCGCGGCGGTGGCGTCGCGCTTGAAGTGCGGGATGATGACCGTCTGATCCATGGACTCCGGGTTTCCCTCCTCGAGCGCCGGGACTTGGAAGAGGATCTCGTATTTTCCTATCGTGATCGCGTCGCCGTCCGAAAGGGCGGCCTCGCTAACCGGTTTTCCGTTGAGACACGTGCCGTTCTTGCTCCCGAGATCATGGAGCGTATAACCCGTCTGACTCGATGAGATCGTCGCGTGCTTGCGCGATACGCTCAGGTTGTCGATGACGATTTCGTTCTCCGGAAGCCGCCCCACGGACATCTCTGTTCCGGCGAACGGGTACGTCTTGAGCGGCCTCCCCTTGAGGCGCACGACGAGGCGCGGCGGCTGGCTCAGGTAGAACGCCTGTATCGATCCTTTGTAGTCGGGCGGGAGCGATCGGACGTCCTCGGCGTGAGTCACGGCGAGATCGGTGAACAGGTTTATCTCCAGCGGCCGTTTCGCCGTGATCGTGAACGCCTTGACCAGAAAATCCTCGCGCGCATCGGTCGCCGGGCCCTTTTCGGAGCGCAGGTGATAGCAGGCGATCGCCTTTCCGCTCTGGTACCGCAGGAAGAACAGGTTTCCCGGATTGCGGGACGATACGATCGCGTTGAGACGGTCCTTCTCGACCCGATCCAGCAGCTCCTCGAGATCCACCAGGGCGGATGACACCTTGAGCTCGGGCTTCTTCTGGAGGAAGACCAGAAGCGAATGGTAGAGGATGATGTCGGTCTGGTAGGCGATGATCTTGGGGAACTGGGTACGGCGTATCTCGAGAAAGAAATCGCGCAGCCGGACGGGGCGAAAGCCGTCCGCTTCGCTGGCGCAGGCCCAGTAGAGCTGCCCCTCGTTGAGGAAGAGCAGGTACTGGATGTTCTCGTTGAAAACCTCTATGACGAGCGGCGCCTTGCGGCTTCGCCCGAGGTAGTCTCTCACGGTGCCGTCGAAATCGGCCGGATCGAAATCGCGCGGATTCATGAGCACGAGTCGATACGGTATCTGCAGTCTGACCATCGCTTTACCTCTTGAAAAACGGCCGCGCCAAAACCCGCGCGGGCACCTATTTCACCTCGGCGTGGAAGCGCTTGAGATTGCGCCGCGCCTTTTCGTTAGCGGGATCCATCTTGAGCGCCTGATTCCACGCGGCGATCGCCTCTTCCGTCTTGTCGAGACGGTAGTAGGCGTTCCCGAGGTTCGTGTAAGCGGAGCTCGAATCCTTGCTGCGGCCGATCGCCTCGTTGTACATCTCGATCGCCTCTTCGTAGGAGCCGAGACGGTAGAAGACGTAGCCGAGGTTATTGTACGCGGCGGCCATCTCGGGGCTCAGGCGGATGGCAGTCTTGAATGCCTCCGTCGCCTTCTCCTCCTCGTTGATCTCGGTATAGGTGAGACCGATGTTGTTGTATGCCTCGGTCATCGCCGGATCGAGCTCGATCGCCTTCTTGAACAGCTCCAGCGACTTCTCGTACTGGCCGTTGTGGTAGGCCATTACGCCCGCGTTGTTGAGCCGGCGCGCTTCCGAGACTCGCCGTTTCTTCTCCTCGTCCTCGATGTTCTTCTTCTGGTTCTCGACGAGCTGAATGATGCCGGAATGATTGTCCGAGAGCTCGCGGATGAGCTTGCCGTGCTCGCCGACGCCGCTCTCGATCGTTTCGAGGTTCTTCGCCATGGCGTTCTTCCAGCCGGCGATCTCGTCATGGAACGATTTGGCCGCCTGTTCGCTCGATTCTATCTTGCGCTCGATCTCATCCGTTTTGGCGTCGAGGGTCAGCGAGATCGCATCGATCGTCTTCTGTCTCTCTTCGTCGGTCGACCGGATGAGACCCGCGATCTCCTCGATCTTGCGTTCGAGTATGTTCCCGAGATCCGAAACTCGCCGGTCTTGCTTCGCCTCGATATCGGCGAGGCGCGAGATCATGTCGTTCCCGCCGCCCGCCAGCAGGCGCTCGAAACGGCAAAAGTGCGTTTCGTCGTCGTGAAATCTGCAGAGCTCGCCGAGGCATTCGACCTGGCCCCTGAAGGATTTCGCGAGGAACCTCACCGGCACCGGCGGCGCGAGCTCATCGACCGGCGTTTTGTCCTGCCTGGACTTCGCCGAGGGATTGATGAAGATCTCTTCGCCGTCGTGCGGCATGTCTTCCTTCTT
>JAQTVX010000284.1 GCA_028706585.1 Candidatus Krumholzibacteriia bacterium
CGGGGTCCGGACGGCGCTTGACGCTCCCGCCCACCGGACGCCGCTCACCATTTTTCATCGTGGACCCTCTTCCCGTCGTACTGAGTCCTCGGCTCTTTCTTCTCGCCCGGGCGGCCGATAGAGATGAGGCTCAGGACGCCGATGTGCTCGGGAATGCCGAGCACGGCCTTGATCGCGGATACGCGATCCTCGCGCGGATGACAGCCGAGCCACACGGCGCCCAAGCCGAGCGAGGCTACGGCGATCAGGATGTTCTCGGTGGCCGCGGCGCAGTCCTGGACCCAGAGGTCCGGTGAGATCGCGCTATCTCCGCACACGGCGATCGCGGCGGCCGCCCCGGCGAGCATCTTTCCGTACGGATGCACGTCGGCGAGCTTCCCAAGCGTTGTCCTGTCCCTGACCACGACGAAATGCCAGGGCTTGAGGTTCTTGCCCGATGGCGCGGCCATGGCGGCCTTGAGCAGCTTCGTGATCTCCTCGCCGCTCACCGGCTCTCCAGTGTACGCTCGAATGCTCCTCCGGGCGAAAATCGCTTCAAATGCCATTGGGGTTCTCCTTGGGTTGAACGCCGACATTATAGACGAATGCCGCCTGCCGGTACAGCGCATTCGGGGGCGATATGGGGGGGAAAAAATCGAGAGGGGTTGGTCCCGGGATGAATCAGGGCTCTCCTCGTTGTCTCAGGGCCTCGTACAGGAGAATGGCGGCCGTCGCCGAGACGTTCAGCGAATCCGCCGCTCCCTTCATGGGGATCCTGACCTTCCAGTCCGAGGCCTCGAGCCAGGCGTCCGGGAGACCGACGTCCTCGGCCCCCACAACGATCGCTCTGCGGCCCGTGAAATCGATTCGAGTGTAGAGCAGCTCTGCTTCGGGCGCCGCCGTTACGATCTTCGTCCCGGTGTCCTTGAGCCAGCGAATGCTCTCCTCGGTCTCCGCCTGCGCGCATGGGACGTTGAAGACGGTGCCTATGCTCGCACGGATGACGTTCGGATTATAGAGATCGGTATGACTGTCGCATACGATCACGCCCCCGGCGCCGGCGCCGTCCGCGCTGCGCACGATGGCGCCGAGATTCCCCGGTTTCTCCACCGCGTCGACCACGAGGAAGAGGGCGTCGATCTTCGCCGGAAGATCCGCGAGCTTGAGCGCCGGCTGTTGGGCCACGGCGAGGAATCCCCCGGTGCTGCCGCGGTAGGTCAGTTTTTCGAATACGCGCGCGGAGACTTCCACGGTTCGTGTTCGCGACGCGACGAGGGACGCAAGCAGCTCGCGCTCTTCGTCGTGCGCGATAATCGCCGGGCAGAAGTAAACGCGTTCGAGGGCCACTCCGGCGACGATGGCCCTCTCGAGCTCCCGGACTCCCTCTATGAGCATGAGCCCGGTCCTGTCGCGCTCGCGCTTGTCGCGCAGCGCGACGGCGCGCTTCACCCTCTCGTTGCCGGTGCTGGTGATCGCCTCGGCGGGGCGCGGGCCGCCTGGAGCCTGGCGCCCCTTCAGCTTCTCTGTTTCTCCCATGTTCTGCTCCGCTTTCCCGCGACGAACTCGATCACCGCGGCGAACACCGCCGCGTTCGTGACGGCGAAAAACGTCGGGATGTATAAGGCGCGCCGTCCCGTCGCGACGCCCGCAATCGCGCATCCGTACATGATGATCTGGGCGGCGAAGATCGCGGCGAAGAACGGTCGATCGAGCATGAACGCCGTCGTCGCGAGCAAGCCTATCAGAAAGAACGGAACAAGCCATTTGAAAATCTTGTGGGAAACGAGCTCGAACGCGAGGGCGGGGGGGGTGAACGGGGAGGCGGTTCTCGATAGATAGCGCAGGCTCTGGATTCCCCGGAGCACCGTCCGCCGCTTGGCGGCGAACTCGCGCGCGATGTTCTTTGTCTTGATGTCCCGCTCGGTGCTCGATGCCTCCCGGTCGTACCGCACCCGGCGGCCGTCGAGGCAAGCGTGCAGCGGTTCCAGAAAATCGTCGTCCACCTCGGCGGGAAGCGGCTCGTACAGGGATCGCCGGATCGCGTAAATGGAGCCGTTCGCCCCTATGATGGAATGAAACCGGTCCTCGAGGACTTTGATCCATTTCTCGTAGCGCCAGTAGAGATTCTCTCCGCCGTGCTCGCGCAGCAGCCGGAGCTCGCCGCACACGACGCCCACGGAGGGGTCGGTGAAATGGCGCGCGAGCTTTCTGAGGGCGTTCTGCTCGTACATCGCATTCGCGTCGCTCATAACGAGGATTTCGCTCGTTTCCGCCGCGGCTGCCGCGTTTCGCGCGAGAGTCTTTCCGCGGCGCGGCTCGACGCGGAAGAGCGATACCCCGCGAGCCTCGTAGCGGCGGACGATATCGTCCGTACCGTCGGTCGAGCCGTCGGAAACGACGACGATGCGCAGCTTTTCCCGCGGGTAGTCTATTCCCAGCGAGTTCTCGATCTTCTCGGCGATGATGCTCTCTTCGTTGCGGGCGGCAATGAGCATCGCGATCGACGGAAGCGCCTCATCGCTCGAGTCCGGAACGGTGTTCGGGGTCTTCTTCCCGCGCGATAGGAGGGCGAGAAGCAGCGGGTATCCCGCGTATGCGTAGAGCACCGCTGCGGCGAAAATTATGAACAGTATCGTCGCTGTCATACCAGCCGGCGTGCGCGCTGCCGGCCTACGGCGAGTCAGCGCACGTAGAAAGAGATCCGGTTGAACGAGCCGAGGCTCCCGTACGGTGTCCACGCGTAATCGAGCACGACGTGATCGAAGAGCCTGAATCCTCCTCCCAGGGAGAATCGGTCACCCTCCCTGGTCGCGTCGTCGGTGTACCCGGCCCTGAGGAACAACATCGATCCGAACTCGGTTTCTGCGCCGAAGCATCCGTATGCGTCCTCGAACCGCGGCTTCACGAGATCCGCGGCGATCCGCAGGGTGACGCCCATGCCGGGCAGCGGAATCGCGCCGCTCGCCCCCGCGCGCAATGACGTCGGGAGCTTTTCGCCTTCCTCGATGAATGTGATGTCGTTCCCGATGTTCTGCACCGCGACGCCGAATGCGAGCTCGTGGAAAGGCGTAGTCCATGAGGTGCCGATATCGACAGCCCATCCCCGCGCCGTCCAGTCGGCGATTCTGTCCTGAATGTACTTGATGTTGACCCCGGCGCCGAGTCCCGAGATCGGCGTTATTCCGATGCCGAGGATTCCCTGGAGACTGTTGTTGCTCAGCGAGGCAGTGGGATTGCCTGTCTCGTCGAAACCAGGCACGTCCGGGGAGGACAGGTAGGTGAAGCCGGCTCCGATCGAGAAGAGCTTG
>JAQTVX010000285.1 GCA_028706585.1 Candidatus Krumholzibacteriia bacterium
GGGAGGATGTGGATCGAAGCGAGCGAAGGCGAGAAGATCGCCGAGATCCGGGTACGCGAGGCGGTCGCGACCGGCGCTTCGACGATCGTCACCGCATGCCCGTTCTGCTTCAGCAACATCGATGACGCAGTCAAGACGGCCGGTTTCGAGGGCGCGGTCGTCGTCAGGGATCTTACCGAGCTCGTGGCCGAGTGCTTGAGCGGCGGCGGGGCCGGTTGAGAAAGGAGTCCGCCGGATGGAGATTCTCGTTTGCGTCAAGAAGGTGCCGGACACAGCCGACGCTGAGGTGATTCTCAGACCGGACGGCAAGGGCATCAAGGAAGATGACCTGGCATTCGGCATCAACGAGTGGGACAATTATGCGGTCGAGGAGGCGATCCGGATCAAGGAGGCGCACGGCGGCCGGGTGACGGTCGTGACGATCGGCGTCTCCGACAGCGAGGACGTGCTCAGGCGCTGCCTCGCGATGGGAGCCGATGACGCGATCATGATCGATGGCGGGCCGTTCGCGGGCTCGGACCCGTACGGAATCGCGCGCGGGCTTCGCGGCATAGCCGCCGCTCGAGCGTACGACCTCGTGCTCGCCGGCGCCCAGGCGGGGGACGACGGCTTCGGGATGGTCGGCCCCGTCCTTGCAGGATACCTCGGCTGGTCCCACGCGACGCTCGTCACGTCGGTATCCGTCGAGGACGGAAAGGTCGCCGTGACGAGGGAGCTGGAAGGCGGGCTCGAGGAGAGGCTCAGGCTGGCCCTTCCCGCGGTTCTCACCGTGCAGACCGGCATCAACGAGCCGCGTTACGTGTCGATCATGGGAATACGCAAGGTGCGGAGCAAGGAGATCCCGGTTCTCGATCTCGCGAAGGTTGGGCTCGCCGCGGGTTCGGTCGGCGAGAACGCGAACGTTCTCCGCAGGATCGCGCTCTCCGTGCCTCCGGCGGGGAAGGAAGCCGAAATGATCAAGGGCACTCCGGCCGAGATTGCCCGCAAGATCCTCGACATAGTCCGGGAGAGAGGGGGGGTGGGGTAAATGGCAAAGGTATTCATCGTCGCGGAGCACCGGCAGGGCGCGATACGCGACGCCACGTACGAGCTGGTCACGCTGGCGCGCGAGCTGGAGAGCAAATTCGCCCTCGAGCCGGCTGCGGTCGTCATCGGGCACGGCGTGAGGCCGTTCGCCGAGGTTCTTTCCAGGCACGTCAACGAGACGATCATGGTCGAAAACGAAGCCCTCGCAGATTTTCGCTATGAGACGTACGCGGCCGTGCTCAGGGACATTATCATGAAGGAGACGCCGCTCGTGGTTCTCTGTCCGCAGTCGGCGTTCGGGATGGAGCTCTTTCCGAGGCTTTCCGCGGAGACAGGCCGTCCGTGCGCGACCGATTGCGTTCAGGTCGAGATGGACGGGCCGAGCCTCGTCGTCGTGCGAAGCATCTATAATGGAAAGATCAACTCGAGGCTCGCCTTCGCCTCATCCGGCGGGTATCTAATCACGGTGAGGGCGGGAAGCTACGCCCCCGCCGCGGAAGCGGACAAAGCGGGAACGATCCGCGACTACCCGTGCCCCGCGTTCGGCGAGCCTTTCAAGACGGAGTTTCTGGGCTACCGCGAAGCGGCCGCCGGAACCGTCGATATATCGCAGGCGCCGTTTCTCCTCTCTATCGGCCGCGGAATCAAGGACACGGAGAACATCCCGAAGGCCGAGGAGCTTGCCGCCAAGCTCGGCGCCGTTCTCTCCTGCTCGCGCCCGGTTGTCGACAAGAAGTGGCTCGGCAAGGAGCGGCAGGTCGGGACTTCGGGGCGGACCGTGAAGCCGAAGTTGTACCTTGCGATGGGAATCAGCGGCGCGTTCCAGCATCTGGCGGGTATAAAGGGATCGGGGACTTTCATCGCGGTCAACAGGGACCCCAAGGCGCCGATATTTCGCGCCGCCGACTACGGCGTCGTCGAGGACATGTTCAAGATCATGGATGCCCTGAAGGAGCAGATCGGCACCTAGCGACGTGGAGGAGACGATGGATTTCGAACTGACCAAGGAGCAGAAGGATATCAAGCAGGCGGCGCGCGAGTTCGCCGAAGGGGAGTTCGACAAGGATCTCGCGATCAAGCACGACAAGGAGCATTCGTTTCCGCGCTCGGTCTGGAAGAAGGCGTGCGAGCTCGGATTCGTCGGAATCCATTTTCCGGAGGAATTCGGCGGCCAGGGGCTCGGCGTATTCGAGAACGTGCTGGTCGTCGAGGAATTCTGCAGGAAGGATTCGGGATTCGGCACGGCGCTGGCCCTCAGCGATTTCGCGTCCGAGATAGTCATGCGGCACGGATCGCGGGATCAGAAGGCGAAGTATCTCCCGGCCGTCTCGTCCGGCGCGATGATATCGGCCGGCTGCTTCACGGAACCGAACCACGGGAGCGACATTACGGGGATGGATACCGCCGCCGTGAAGGAGAAGGACGGTTGGTCCATCAACGGTACCAAGACCTTCATTACCAACGGCACGATCGCCGATTTCTATATCGTGCTCTGCCAGACCGATCAGGCGGCGAAGCCCTCCTACCGCGGACAGTCGCTCATCATCGTTCCGAAGGGCGCCTCGGGGCTCGACGCCGCCGAGGTCGGCGACAAGATGGGGATCCGGATGACCTCAACCGCCGAGGTGTCGTTCAGCGGCGTCAAGGTGCCTCTGGAGAACCTTGTCGGCGAGGAGGGCAAGGGTTTCTACCATGTCCTGGAGTTCTTCGACGAGAGCCGCGCCGAGATCGCCTCTACCGCGGTAGGGATCGCGCAGGGAGCGTTCGATCGCGCGCTGGAATACTCGAAGCAGCGGCAGCAGTTCGGCCAGCGCTTGGCCGATTTCCAGGCTACGCAGCACAAGCTGGCCGACATGGCGACTTGGATCGAGGCCGCCAGGCTTCTCACGTACAAGGCGGCGTGGAACTTCGATCAGGGGAGGATCGATCCAAAGCTCACCTCCATGGCGAAGCTCTACGCGGGGCGGACGGCCGTGCTGGTCACGGACGAGGCCGTGCAGATCCTGGGAGGTTACGGTTATATTCTCGAAAACGAGGTCGAGCGGTATTATCGTGACGCCAAGATCACCGAGATTTACGAAGGGACGAAGGAAATTCAGAAGAACACGATCGCGGGAGCGCTCATAAAGAAGAAATGAGGGTGTGAAAATGGTGCACGGATTCTCAGTGCGGATCGGCCGCGGCGCGCTCGTTCTCGCGGCGGCGCTGGCACTCGCGTCCTGCTCCGGGGGGAATGAAAAGAC
>JAQTVX010000286.1 GCA_028706585.1 Candidatus Krumholzibacteriia bacterium
GACGGCATGATAAAGGTCGAGATGCACTTTCTTCCCGACGTCTACGTGCACTGCCAGGAGTGCAAGGGCAAGCGATACAACCGCGAGACGCTCGAGATCGCCTTCAAGAATCGGAACATCGCCGAGGTTCTAGACATGACGGTCGAGGAGGCGTGCGGGTTCTTCGCGAACATTCCCCAGGTCGCGAGAAAGCTCGAGGTGCTCCGGAGCGTCGGTCTCGGATACATCCGCCTGGGGCAGTCCGCGACGACGCTCTCGGGAGGGGAGGCACAGCGCGTGAAGCTCGCCGCCGAGCTCTCGAAGGTTGGAACGGGGAAGACTCTCTACATACTGGACGAGCCGAGTACGGGGCTGCACTTCGAGGACGTGAAGCTGCTCATGATGGTGCTCGACGAGCTCGTCGAGCGCGGAAACACCGTTCTCGTCATAGAGCACAACCCCGAGATCATACGGATGGCGGATCACATCATCGATCTCGGGCCCGAGGGCGGGGACGGCGGTGGGCAGATCGTCTTCGCCGGGGCGCCCGTGGACATCGTCGGATGCGAACGTTCGTACACGGGGCAGATGCTCAAGAAATTCCTGAAACCGCGAGCGGCGTGATGTGCGCCGGGATGATTCCGCGCGCCGCGAGACGCAATGGGGCGATTATTCTCTTTAAAAAGACGCCCCAAAATGATATTGACCTAGTTCGGGCAACGATTGATCAAAGGGGTTGATGATGGAGCTGAAGAAAACACCATTATACGAAGCGCATGTCGAGGCAGGGGGGAGGATCGTCCCGTTCGCGGGATTCCTCATGCCGGTCTCGTTCGAGGGGATCGTCTCCGAGCACGCCCGGGTGCGCACGGCCGTCGGTCTCTTCGACGTGAGCCATATGGGCGAGATCTGGATCACGGGGCCCTCGGCCGCCGCATTCGCCGACCGAGCGGTGACGAACAGCGTCGCGGGTCTCGCCCAGGGGCAGATCTGCTACACAGTCGCCTGCAACGAGCGGGGGACGGTGCTCGACGATCTCCTCGTCTACAAGTTCTCCGACGAACGGATCCTTCTCGTCGTCAACGCGGTCAACGTGGACAAGATATTCAGCCACCTGCGGAGCCTCGGGGGCAAGGGCGTGGAGATCCGGAATCTCACCGCCGCCACGGGGCAGATCGCCGTTCAGGGGCCGCGATCGCAGGAGCTTCTCGAGAGAGTCGGATTCGCGAGGCCGGTGCGGGACAAGCTCGACGGCCTCAGGTACTACCGCTTCCTCGCATACGAGCATCGGGGCGAGGAGGTCATCCTGTCGCGCACCGGATACACCGGCGAACACGGCTACGAGATCTATCTCCCGGCCGCGCTGACGATGGATGCATGGAAGGAGCTGCTCGCGGCGGGCGCGGAGCTCGGTGTGGGGCCGATCGGTCTGGGCGCGCGCGACACGCTGCGATTCGAGCCGTGTCTGTGCCTCTACGGGCACGAGCTCGATGAGGAGACCTCTCCTCTCGAGGCGGGGCTCTCATGGCTCGTGAAACTGGGCAAGGGCGATTTTCTCGGGAAGGCCGCCCTCCTCAAGGAAAAGGAAAAAGGCTCCGCGCGGAAGCTCGTGGGCCTCGAGCTCATGGGGCGTCAGATCGCCCGGCAGGGCTTCGCCGTTCTCCAGGGCGGCAACGCCATCGGAAAGGTGACCTCGGGCACATTCGCGCCGACCCTTCAGAAGAGCCTCGCGCTGGCGCTCGTTTCGAGCCGGACGAAGCTCGACGGGGGCGGTTTCGCGATCGACGTGCGGGGGAAGGCGGCCGAGGCGAAGGTGGTTTCGATACCTTTTTACAAAAGTCGATCGATGGATTGAGGCGCACGGCAGGAAGGAAGGTGGGCGATGAACCCGGAAGAATGCAAATTCACCAAAGAGCACGAATGGGTCTACGTTGAAGACGGCGACACCGCCATCATCGGGATCAGCGACTATGCGACGGGCGAGCTCGGCGACATAGTGTATATAGAGCTGCCGGAGGTGGGGCAGAAGGTCACCCAGATGGATCCCATTGGAACGATCGAAGCCGTGAAAACCGTCGCCGATCTCTATTCTCCGGTGAGCGGAGAGGTGATCGAGGTCAACGGGAAGGCCGTCGCGAGCCCCGAAGTCGTGAACAAGAGCCCGTTCGATCACGGTTGGTTCATAAAGATCAGAATGGACGAACCGGGGGAGCTCGAGGTGCTTTTCAGCTACGATGAGTACCGCGACTACCTCGGCGAGCATGGAGCAGGAAAAGAGGACGAATCAGAGGATAAATAGATGAGCTATATTCAGAATACGGATGCCGACCGAAAAGAGATGCTCGACAGCATCGGGATAACGTCTTTCGACGAGCTCCTCGAACCGATACCGGAGGGGCTTCGGATGAAGGGATCATTCGCCATCGCGCCTCCGCTCGCGGAGGCCGCCGTCGCCGCCCTATTCGGGGATCTCGCGGCGAAAAACCGCCCGGCTTCGTCTCTCGCGAGCTTCCTCGGAGGAGGAATATACGATCGCTACACGCCCGCTCTCGTGCGCTACGTGACGTCGCGAAGCGAGTTCTATACTTCGTACACCCCTTACCAGGCCGAGGTGAGCCAGGGAACCCTCCAGGCGATATACGAGTACCAGAGCCTGATATGCAGGATCACTGGAATGCCGGTGGCCAACGCCTCGATGTACGACGGCTCGACCGCGCTCGCCGAGGCCGTGATCATGGCTTGCGGCATCAAGGGAGCAGGCCGCGTGCTGGTTCCGCGAGCCCTGTCGCCGCGCTACCGCGCCGTGCTCGACTGCTACGCGGCGGCGAGAAACATCGCGATTGCGGAGATTCCGTACACGAAGGACGGCGTGCTAGATCTCGGCCGGGCCGCGTCCGCCCTCAAGGAGAAAACCGCCGCCGTGATCCTCGCGCAGCCCAACTATTTCGGCGTCATCGAGAACGCCGAAGAGATCTCGGGGCTCGCCCATGGAGCCGGGGCGCTGCTGATAGCCTGCGTCGATCCGGTGTCGTGCGCGCTGCTCGCGCCTCCCGGGGAGTACGGCGCCGATATCGCCGTCGGAGAGGGACAATCGCTCGGTCTGCCGCAGAGCTTCGGAGGGCCGCTGCTCGGATTCTTCGCGGCGAAAACCGACCACGTGCGGCGGATGCCCGGACGCCTCATCAGCGGCACCGTCGATCTGGACGGCAAGCGCGGTTACGTGATGACGCTGCAGACCCGCGAACAGCACATCCGCCGCGAGAAGGCGACGTCGAATATCTGCTCGAA
>JAQTVX010000287.1 GCA_028706585.1 Candidatus Krumholzibacteriia bacterium
GGTCACCGGCCGCAAGGGCAGCGTCAACGTGAGCGACTACTCCCAGATCGACTATCGGTAAGGGCCGTCCCGCGGACGTTTTCACTTGCTTTTCGAGAAGCGAGAGTTAATCGTATTCAATACTCGAGCGTTCATTTTTCGCGTTTCCAAGGAGTTGGTTTATGGCTGAGAAGCACCTTTTCACGTCCGAATCGGTTGCGGAGGGGCACCCCGACAAGGTGGCCGATCAGATATCGGATTCGGTCGTCGACTCGATTCTCTCGAGGGATCCCAACGGACGCATCGCCTGCGAGTGTCTCGTGACGACCGGTCTGGTGCTGGTGGCTGGCGAGATCCACACTGACACCTATGTCGATATTCCATCGACGGTTCGAAGCGTCATACACGACATCGGATACACCGATCCGCACCTGGGTTTCGATTTCGAGACGGCGGCGGTTCTGAGCTCGATCGACGAGCAGTCTGGGGACATTGCGATGGGTGTGGACAAGGGAGGCGCCGGGGACCAGGGCATGATGTTCGGATACGCCTGCACTCAGACGGACGTTCTCATGCCGATGCCGATCGTAATCGCGCACCTGCTCGTGAAACGCCTCGCCGAGGTGCGCAAGGCAGGCATCCTCCCGTACCTCAGGCCGGACGGCAAATCGCAGGTTACTATCGAGTACGAGGACCACGTCCCTAAACGCGTCCACACCGTGCTCGTTTCCGCTCATCACAACGACTGTGTGGCGACCGAACGCATTCGCGAGGATCTCGAGAGGGAGGTCATCAGGCCCGTCGTCTCGGCGATGAAGATCGATTCCTCCGATTACCGGATTCTCGTGAACCCGACGGGGCGTTTCGTGAAGGGAGGCCCCGCGGCCGATACCGGGCTCACGGGAAGAAAGATCATCGTGGACACGTACGGAGGCTTTGCCAGCCACGGGGGAGGCGCATTCTCGGGCAAGGACCCGACGAAGGTCGACCGCTCCGCCTCATACGCTGCGCGCCACGTGGCGAAGAATATTGTCGGAGCGGGCCTCGCCGACGAGTGCATGGTGCAGGTCGCCTATGCGATCGGCGTCGTCGAGCCCATTTCGATTATGGTCGACACCTCCGGCAGGGGGAAGCTATCGGACGAGAAGCTTACGAAGCTGGTCCGCGACCTGTTCGATCTAACCCCCCGGGGAATCATAGATCGGCTCAAGCTCCGCAGGGGCATCTACCGGAAAACGGCGGTTTACGGCCATTTCGGCCGCACCGAGCCCGAGTTCACTTGGGAGGCGCTCGATATGGTCGAGAAGTTGAAATCGAAAGCTGGCGTCAAGAGCCGCTGAAAAATCGCGCGCGAGAAAGGAATCACCCAATGCAATACGACTGCAAGGATCTGAAGCTGGCGGACGCGGGGAAGAAGCGTATCGAATGGGCGTGGGAGAACATGCCCGTCTGCGGCTTGATCAGGGAGCGTTTCGAGAGGGAAAAGCCGCTCGAGGGCGTGAGAATCGCCGCGTGCCTCCACGTGACGACCGAGACGGCTAACCTCGCATCCACGCTTCGCGCCGGAGGCGCCGAGGTCGCGCTCTGCGCTTCGAATCCGTTGAGCACCCAGGACGACGTCGTCGCATCTCTCGTCAAGCATGAGGAGATTCCGACATTCGCGGTGAGGGGCGAAGACGGCGAACGCTATTACGGCCACATCAAGGCCGTGCTCGACACGAAGCCGATGATCACGATGGACGACGGAGCAGATCTCGTGAGCACGCTCCATAAAGAGCGCCGCGAGCTACTGGCCGGCATCAAGGGCGGCACCGAGGAGACGACCACGGGCGTCATCAGGCTCCGGAGCATGGAGCGTAACGGCGTCCTTATGTACCCGATCATCGCCATCAACGATGCCGAGACGAAACATCTGTTCGACAACCGCTACGGTACCGGACAGAGCACGATCGACGGGATTCTCCGCTCGACGAACATGCTCTTCGCGGGATCCAGGTTCGTCGCCTTCGGCTACGGCTGGTGCGGGCGCGGAACGGCGACAAGGGCCAAAGGCATGGGTGCGAACGTGATCATCGTGGAGGTCGATCCGCTGAAGGCGCTCGAGGCCGTGATGGACGGCTACACCGTTATGCAATCGCTCGAGGCCGCGGCCGTGGGCGATGTCTTCGTCACATTGACTGGAGACACCTCGATCCTCCGCAAGGAGCACTTCGAAAGGATGAAGGACGGCGCCATCGTCGCGAACGCGGGTCACTTCAACGTCGAGATCGATATACCCGCTCTCGAGGGCCTCGCCGTAGACAAGCGGACGATGCGCGACAACGTCGTGCAGTACGTTCTCAAGGACGGCCGCAAGATCAATCTTCTCGGCGAGGGCAGGCTCATCAACCTCGCCGCCGCAGAGGGGCACCCGGCCATGGTCATGGATATGAGCTTCGCGAACCAGCTCCTCGCGGTCGAATACCTCGTCAAGGGCAAGGCCGGACTCGACAAGAGAGTTCATCCGGTGCCGCGCGAGATAGATGGTGCGGTCGCCAGTCTCAAGCTCGCGAGCATGGGAGTGAAGATCGACGAACTGACCGAGAAGCAGAAACGCTACCTGGCGAGCTGGGAAGAGGGGACCTAAGGGCGGTTTTTCCATATTCGCCGCAGAGCTCGTCACTCGATAATCGAGAACTCCGCCGACCGCCCGGCGCTCCGAAACGTGCGGCGATCGGTTACTGTTACGTCCAGCCTGAACGGCCCTTTCCAGAGCTCGTCAGTGGCTATCGAGATCCGCTGGGCTTGCGCGGCTCCCAATCCGCTTGTTTCGAACTCAGAGCTGATGGTCGTCGGGACTTCCTTCAATACAGGGCCCCATCTCCTTTTCTCGAGCGGGACGATCTTGTATTCTATACGATAGAACGCCTTTCCATCTTTGTCCGTGTCGAGTCCGTACACCTCGAAGTAACAGTTGACCGGTGCGGGAATGCGGTAGCCGCGCTGGGGGTGCGGAACGACCTGCAGATCTCCTTTGGAAAACCTCGCATTTTCCCCCCCGTCCCTGATCCCGCTCGCGAACTGGATGTCGCTGATCGCCGGAGATCCGGCCAGGGGATCAATGCGCACGGTTTGTGTCGCTGCGGCACTCCGTCCGGCTTTGCGGTCGTATGCCTCGAAGCCGATTCGATAGCATCCCGGCTCGAGGGGCAGAACGACCTGCCCCGGGATGAGGAGCCGCGGGACGGG
>JAQTVX010000288.1 GCA_028706585.1 Candidatus Krumholzibacteriia bacterium
GATCTACTACGATTATTCTGGAGCGCTCGAACTCACCAAGAACGCTGTTATCGATTCGATGAACGCCGGGACCAACCATATTCTCGATGTCGGGCACGGCAATCTGTACAACATGTCGGTTGGCAACGGGAGCATCATCAATTACGACGCGAGCACTCTCACGAACGGCCGGAAGACCTTCTCGCTATACCTCATGAACTGCGCGAGCGTAGCGTTCGATACCGAGTGTCTCGCCGAGGCATTTCTTCTGAACGGCAACGGCGGAGCCTTCGCGATCACCGGCTCGAGCAGATCCGCTTTTCCGAGCACCTCGCGCATGTACCTGGACCAGTATTATGCATTGCTCTTCAACGAAAACGTCGTTCAGCTCGGCAAGCTCCAAACGCAATCGCGACTCCCTTTCACGCCGAGTGCGACCGGCGAGTCGGCCGACCGATGGACCCATTTCATATACAATTACCTCGGGGATCCGGAGCTATGCATATTCCATGGGAAGGTCGGAACGTATGCGATCACGAAGCCGTCATCGGCCGTTTTCGGCACGAACGACATAGAGGTACACGTGACGAGCGACGGCGCTCCAGCCGATTCGGCGGTCGTGTGTCTCTACAAGAATGGTGACGACTACGCCTATGGCACGACCGGGTCCTCGGGAGTCGTTACATTCTCCGATTTTCTCTGCAAGAGCAGCGGTCCGATTTACGTCACGGTGACGGGGCTTGACCACGCCCGCTACACGGATTCGATCATGGTCGCCAAGCAAACCCCGGCATACGTCAGGGTGAACGCGACGACAATCGAGGACTACGTCGTCGGCAACAACGATGGGGCGATCGACGCGGGGGAAACCGCGCATCTCCTGGTGGAGTTGAAGAACACGGGTTTGACTGCCGCGACGAAGCTCTATGCGATAGTCCGTTCGGCGGACGCCGCGGTCACGGTGATCGACAGCGCGGCGATCTATCCCGACATCGTGGCCGGCGGCAAGGCCTACGGACTCGACGATATGCGGTTCAGCGTCCTGTCTAGCGTGCCTGATAAGCACGATATCGAATTCACGATCGACGTGCGCGATTCGACCGGAGGACTCTGGTCGGAGAAGTTCGCGCTGGAGGTCCATGCGCCGGATCTGGAGCTCTACTGCAATACGGTTTCGGATACGTTGCCATACGGCGATGCCGATGGCGTCGTCGAGGCTGGGGAGAGTTTTCTCCTCAAAATCGGCGTGAAGAACTTCGGCACGGGCACCGCGCAGGATCTCGTGGGAGAAATACATGCACTCGACTCCGATATCGTTCTCGAGGACAGCATAGCGGATTACGCCGATATCCCGCTTATCGGCGCGGAATGGGGGGAGGGGTTCGTGCTCGCCGAGTACGACACCAGCCATGTCAACTATTTCACGTTCGCGCTTACCGATCGCTACGGGAGGACCTTCAGCAAGCAAATGGAGCTGCGCAAACCCGGGTCTCCCGTCAAAGTTGCCCTCGACGCGAGCTATGGCGCGACGGAGATTCATGTGACGTGGCAGAGACCAGATTCCCTCGAAGCCTACCGGTACCAGGTGTATCATTCGGTCACGGAGGGAGGGCCATACACTCTCTCGAACCAGGATCTCATAAACTATACGCTTTATATCGACAAGGACCTCGAATCGAGCACGCGCTATTATTACGTGATCACGCTCGTCGATTCGTGCGGCAATGAGAGCTTGCAAAGCGATGAGGCGACGGCAACGACGAGTCCGCCGCAGCTCACGGGCTGGCCGAACGTCGTGGCCAAGGAGACGGCGAGCAGCGTCAAGGCCGGCGACATCGACGGCGACGGCCGTCCAGAGCTCGTGGTCGGAAGCGATTACGTGTACGCGTGGCACGGCAACGGCATGGAAGTGCGTGACGGCGATGATCAGCCGCTCACATGGGGCGTGTTCAATACCTATGGGAACACCTTCACCGCCAGCTGCGCGCTGGCCAATCTCGACGGCGTGCCGGGCCTGGAGATCATCGGTTGCTCTTGGAGCACGAAACAGATATACGTCTTCAAGAAGGACGGCGAGGCGTTGTCGGGCTGGCCCAAGACGACGAAGTATCTATGCTGGGGAAGCCCCGTCGTGGGTGATATCGACGGTGACGGCGACCTCGAGGTTTTCGTGCAAGACATATATGGAATAGTCTACGCCTGGCACGCCGACGGGACCGAGGTGCGCGACGGCGACAGCAATGCGTCGACTGACGGTCCCTTCCTGGTGACGAATTACATGGATATGTGGCACATATCCACGCCTGCGATGGCCGACATGGACGAGGACGGCATTCAGGAACTGATCGTGGGCTCGGCGGGAGACAGCATCTACTGTGTAAACGCCAACGGGAGCAGGGTGTCGGGATGGCCCGTGCCGGTGGCCGATTCCGGGGCGAACATAACGGCGAGCCCGGCGCTGGGCGATATCGATGGGGACGGGCATCTGGAGATGATCTTGCCGAGCAGTTCGGGGCGCATATACGGACTGAATCACGACGGAACGAAGATGACGGGTTGGCCAAAGTGGATCTACACCAGCACGAGCACTATCGTTCCCTCTCCCGCGCTGGCGGATCTCGACAACGATGGGAAGCTCGAGGTGGTGATCGCCGGTCTCGACAGGAAATGCTATGTTTACAAGTACGACGGAACGATTTGCTCAGGCTGGCCCAAGGCTTATGCCGCGTCGGGCACGACCGAGTCGTCCCCGGTAATCGCGGACATCGACGGCGATCACAGCCTCGATATCATTCTGGCCTGCGAGCTGGGCCGTCTCAACGCGTGGAACCTGAACGGCGAGACCCTGGCAGGTTTTCCGATCCTGGTCGGTAGCTATCTGCGCGGCACCCCGGTAGTCGAGGATCTCATGTACGACGGGAATCTCGAGCTCGCCACTTCGTGCTGGGACAAGAACATCTACGTTTGGGATCTCGGTTCGCAGTGGTACAACGGCGCCGTGCAGTGGAGCGGTTTCCACGGGAACATCTACAACTCGGGCTGGAAGGAGTTCGTACCGGCGACCGCGGCGGATCAAATCACCTGCGTGTGGCGTCTGCTCGATGACGCGATCGAGTTCAACTGGTCGGTCGATTCCGATATCGCGTGGTGGAACCTGTATCGCTCCGAGAGTGGCGGAGAGTTCGAGCTTATCGCGGCCGGACTCCGCGCGGACGAGATCGATGTCG
>JAQTVX010000029.1 GCA_028706585.1 Candidatus Krumholzibacteriia bacterium
AATCGCTTCCGAGACGCTATACTGGAATCGGGTACGCTTGAAAATCCTCACGCTGATACTTGCCGGAGGCACCGGCAAGGAGCTTTCCGTGCTGACCCGCCATAGGGCCAAGACCGCGGTGCCTTTCGGCGGCCGCTATCGCATCATCGATTTCTGCCTGAGCAACTGTGTCCATTCTGGCATGCAGGAAATCGCGATTCTTGCCCAGTATTCCCCGAAATCGTTGATCGATCACATCGGCATGGGCAAATCCTGGGATCTTGACCGAAAGAGCGGAGGGGTGTACATCCTCCAGCCGACTCATAACGGCGTGGCGGCACAGTGGTATCTGGGCACTGCGGATGCGCTGTACCAGAACGTCGATCTTATAAGGAATTCGAAGGCCGAGGCAATCCTGGTTCTCTCGGGGGATCAGGTCTACGTCATGGATTACCGGATCATGCTGCGGCAGCATGTCGCCCTCGGCACGGCTTGCACACTGGCGATCAAGAAGGTTCATCCGAGCCAGCGGTCGCGTTTCGGCATGGTGCGATGCTCACGGAGCGGCCTTGTGACGGCCTTCCAGGAAAAGCCGACCGAATCGACCTTCCGCCACGCGTCTTTGGGCATATACCTTTTCAGGCGCGATTTTCTGCTCGATGCCCTGGAGTCCGGAAAGACGGACATTGTATTCGACATTATCATGCCCCTTCTCAAGCGTGGGGATGTCGCGGGGTACGAGTTCGAGGGATACTGGGAGGACATTGGTTCAATCTCAAGCTACTATCGCGCGTCGCTGCAGCTCCTGAAGAACAGGCTTCTGATTGCCGATCCCGAATGGCCGATATTTACAAGAGACAGCGGGTTTCCGCCCGCGAAGTGTGCCGATGGCGCCAGCGTGAGCGATTCGATCATCGCGGACGGATGCGTCATCAAGGGGACGGTCATGGGCTCGATCCTCTTTCCCGGCGCAACGGTCGGGAAGGGGGCCGTCGTGAAGGACAGTATCGTTTTTTCGTTCGCAAGAATCGGGGACGGCGCACGCGTTTCGAGGAGCATACTCGACAAATTCGTCGTCGTCTCGAGCGGCGCGAGGGTCGGCTCCGGGCCGTCGCGCGCGTCGACGCCGGCCGCCGAGAGGACGACGGCGAAGCGATCCCCTGAAACGGCCGGTGGAATCGCGGTTCTCGGCCGTCGGGCGAGGGTGTCCCGGTATGCGGTGATACGTGGCGGAGCGCTCGTTGAGCCGCATGCGGTAGTTACGAGGCGGGGGAACAGTTGAAGAAGACCGTGGCATTCATTCTGGCTGGAGGCGTCGGGAAGAGGCTCAGCCTTCTCACGCGCTTCCGCGCCAAGCCGGCGGTTCCATTCGCCGGAAGATATAGAATCATCGACTTCACTCTTACAAACTGCGTTCGATCCGGCATCGACGAAGTGTACGTATTGACGCAATACATTTCGCGCTCTCTCGCGCGCCATATCGGGATCGGCAAGCCATGGGATCTCGATCGGATGACGGGAGGGCTGCACGTACTGCATCCGCACCTGGGCTATCAGGCCGCCGATTGGTATCGGGGCACGGCGGACGCCATGTACCAGAACATTTCCGTCATCAAGAGGATTGCATGCGAGAACATACTGATCCTATCGGGAGACCATGTGTATCTGATGGATTATCGGAAATTCATGACGTTTCACGAGGAGAAGGGCAAGCCTGTTTCGATGAGCGTGGTCAAGGTGCCGAGAGCGCTAACGAGGGAATTCGGAATAGCCTTCGTTGACCGTAAGGGCAATGTCACGAAGTTCGAGGAGAAACCGGATGAGAGCGGCAGCAATCTGGCCTCAATGGGCATCTATATATTTAACAAGGAATATCTCTTATCACTTCTCAAAGAACTTGAGACAGAATATAGCGATCTCGATTTCGGACGCCATGCGATGCCGTATATAGTCTCAAGGGGGGAGGTGTCGGCATACCGTTTTCCGGGCTACTGGCTGGACATCGGGACGCTCAAGAGCTACTACACCGCGAGCCTGGGCCTTCTCGCGGATAAGCCGCGCCTGAAGCTCTACAGCGGCTCGTCAGCCGTTCTGACTGTGCCCGACGACTCGCCCCCCTTCGTCGTGACCAATGAAGCGCACGTGAGCAATTCCCTCATTTGCAACGGATGCTTGATCAGGGGGGATGTGCGGTCGTCGATCCTCTCTTCGGGCGTGATGATCGAGAATGGCGCGCGAGTCGAGAATTCTATACTGTTTCACGATTGCACGATAGGGGCCGGCGCGGTGGTTCGCAACGCCATCATAGACAAGGGAGCGCTCATCGGTCCGCATGCAAATGTCGGGTCCGGAGATCCGCGTGTGCCCAATGGGCTTTTCCCGGCCTACCTCGACTTCGGGATTACGATCGTGGGAAAGAAAACGGTCATTCCGGGAAGCATCCGAATAGGCACGAACTGCCTCGTGAGCGGCACGCTTGACAAGGGTCTCATTCCGAGGCGTGATATTGCGGACGGCGCTTCCTACATCGCGTCTGATGCGCGCCTCTGATCGGTCTCGATATAGATCTTCAGCTTTTCACCCGGATACAGCTTGTTGCGGTTTGTCCTCTTGTTCCAAGCGAGGATTGAGGACACGTTGACCTTGTATAGGCGGCCTATGGAGGTCAGGGTCTCGCCTTTTTTGACGGTGTGAGTGACGCACTGTGGGTCGTTCGCAGAGGCCGGCGACTCCGGGTCGGCTGATGCGTTGGGGGCGAGCGGAGTCTCCGATCCACCGTGTTCCATCGATGCCTGCTTTTCGTCGCGTGCGTCCGCTGGTTTCATCCGTATCCACAGTGTGTCTCCCGGATGAATGTTGGATTCGTATGACAGATTGTTCCATTCGCGAAGCTGTGCGAGGCTCGTGTGAAATCGTTCGGCGATTTTTACGAGCGTATCGTTCTTCCTGACGACGTAGCGAATCTGGCTCTGTCCGTCCGCAGCGGAGAGGAGAGGCTGAGAAGCCTGATCGAGCGGCGGCTTGGGGCTACGGTACGATGGTCTGCTGGCGATGCGCGCGGAGCGCTGAGTATCCTTGACCGGTATGAGAAGAATATTGCCCGGGTGGATGTTACGGGCCAGATCGATCTCGTTGACCTTCATGATCTCCTTTGCGGAGACCTCGTAATCGGCCGCGATATGGGAGATCGTCTCGCCCTTCTTCACCCTGTGCTGAACGAAGGATTGAAGCTTCTGCTGTTTCATTTCCGCGAGCTGTGAAAGGCAGTGCTCTCCGGCCCCGCGCGGAACCTTGACCTCCACGACCATATCCGGGGGCGTGCACCATTTCTTGAAATGAGGATTGAGGCTTTTGATTTCGCTCAATGAGCAGCCGGCGGCGTCCGCGATCGCCCCCAGGTTGAAGGGTTGCTCGACCTCGATGATGTCGAATTGCAGGGGCGATCTCGATGGTCTTTCGAACCCGTATGTCTCCGGGCTGCGCCCGATGGCGAGCGCCGCCATGAATTTCGGCACGAACCACATTGTCTGCGCCGGAAGATCGAGCCTCCAATAGTCGGTTGTTCGCTGGCGGGTTATGGCATAGGCGACGCGGTGTTCGCCTGCATTGTACGCGGCGAGCGCAAGGGGCCACGAATCGAAGAGATCGTGCAGGTATTTCAAGTAATTCGCCGCGGCATAGGTCGATGCCACGATGTCGCTGCGCTCGTCGATCCACCAGTTGATTCGGAGCCCGAACAGCCTTGCCGTGCCGGACATGAACTGCCATGGGCCGAAAGCCTTCATGTGAGATTTGGCGGTCATGCTCAGCCCGCTCTCGATGACGGCGAGGTACATGAGATCGCGGGGCAGGCCGACATCGGTGAGGATCGGCTCGATGACGTCCTCCAGCTCGCCGGTCCGTTCGAGCCAGCGCGAAAAGTGCTTGCGACCGCTTCCCTTGAAGTAGTCGATCCAATAGCGGGTCTTCTGATTGTATACGATCTCGATTTCTTCATCGACGACTGTGTTACGTGCTATCGAATCGATCAGTGCGACCATATTCGGCCGGGTCTGGCCCTGAAGCTCATCGTCGTCAATGCGCTGCAACAGGCATCGCGCCCTGTCATCCATGTAGTCGAGGTGATCGCACGCGGCTGGATCCGGCGACATCGCCCTGACGTCGGCGATGTCCTGAAGAAGCTCCCTCGCGGAGGCCTGGGAAGACTCGCGATCTCCGAGGTAGAAGGCGGCGGAGGCGCAATCGAGCTTCTGTGCGAGAACGAGAAGCTGCGGGAACCGGACGTAAATATCTTCCTCGGATTCCGAGACGCAGCCGGCCCCACCGAGAGCCGCGACGGACCGGTTCTCTCCTGCCGTGCAGCCGGATAGCGCGATCGAAATCACGAGCAGAAGCAGCACGGGCTTGTATTGCATAGAGGAATCCTTTCGATTCACATCAATATATTGAATCGGTCCGGGGGATTCAAGCAAATGCGCCGGCACAGCGGGTTTCCGCGCGCTGTTCATCGGCCTGCGTCCGTCGCGCCGCCGGGGTTCTTTTTATGGAAAACCACCACTGGCTGGTGTATAATTGTAACTGGCACAAGAGAAAAACACCGTTTGCGCCTTGTGAAGAAGGTTTGCCATGCATCCGGGAATTGACAGAGATTATCGATACCTTCTCTCACGGCTCATTCCCCGTCATCTGCTTTCATCCGAACGGTTAGCCGAGGTGGAGCGGGTCCTCGATCGGGGAGGCCGCGCCGAGCTCGTCAGCGAAGCGTATTCAGCCATGCAGGAGCTCACGGCGAAAGGCGCCTTTCTGAGCGACGGGATTACGCGAACGAATGGGACCGTTTCGATCTCGTACCGGTCGACGGAGCAGTCGTCGACGATAACCCTCGTTATGACGGCTGCCGAGTGGGGAGTCATTGTGGGGTCCCATCAGGGAGTGGAAGGGATTCTCCCGTCTGTGTTCGCGGGAATTATTTCATCGCTGTCGCTCAACGATTCCCCGAAGACGATAACGGTCAGGATCGAGGAAATGCTCTCGCTGGCGGGGCGAATCGTCGAGGGAGCGCGCGGGAAGCTTCTCTTTGTCAATACGATTCCGGCGATCCGGGAATGGTCGCCGGACACGGTCGCGTTTCTTCCCCTGAGCGAGGCGTTGAAGCGGCGATTCTACCATTCCTGTCTTACGAGTGGGATGAAGCACTCCTTCATCAGATTGTCCGGGGAGAGAAGCGGGGGAGGGGCATTCGCGATTGCGGAGGCGACGAAATCTGTTTTCATGATCCCGCTTCTGGCCCGGGATATCAAATGGGCGATTCTCGAGGTGCACCTCACCGGTGATTCCCCTCCGGATGCAGGTGCGATATCGAACCTGCACATTCTCGGTCAGGGGATCGTTAGGCTTCTGGACAACAACACGCAGCTCGAGAAAATGGTCTCCGTGGATCGTCTCACACAGGTTCACAATCGGAACCACTACGAGTTGCAGGTTCCGCTCGAGATCGAGCGCGCAAACCGAAACAGGATGAACCTTGCGTTTCTAATGATCGATATCGACGATTTCAAAAAGGTCAACGATGCCTTCGGGCACGAGGTCGGCGATCGGGTGCTTCGGCTCGTGGCGCAGACGGTGCGAAGATCGCTGCGCAAGATTGATCTCCTGTTCAGGTACGGTGGCGAGGAGTTCACCGTGCTTCTGCCCGGAACTGGCGCCGACTCCGCGAGAAGAACCGCCGAGAGGATAAGAGGGATCGTGGGGCGAGCAGAGCATACGCTGGAGGATGGGAGAAAGGTGAAGGTCACGATAAGCATCGGCGGCTGCATCTACCCTTTGCAGGCGCAGAATGAAAATCAGTTGTTCAGGATGGCCGACAAAGCGCTCTATGCGGCGAAGGAGGAGGGGAAGAACCGGGTAGTATTTTCGGGGGACTGATTCGCTGGGGCCGACGCGCTGCGTCGAATGCATGCGGCGGTCCGAGATCGTTTCGGGAGGGCAGCATGGGAGGTGGATGATGGTGTGGTGGTGGGCTGCGTTTTTTATTGCCGGTCTCGTGGGTCCGCAGGGTCCTGTTGCGGGGCTCGGAGCGTCTATCTCGGCCGCGGCGGCTACGACATGGGCGCTCGCCCGTCACGCCTCTCTCGACGAACGGCGATTCCACGGAGCCGATAGGCAGCGATTGGGCGCGGCCCCAGCCTCTTTCGCGATTGTCTGCGCGACGGCGATCATCGTATGGCACGCCGCCGGCCTGCAGCTCGACGGGTATGATCGCACCTGGACGCGGGCGCCCCTGCAGGAGAAGAGCGCGTGGGGTGCCGCCGGGGTGCCGGCCATCAACAATCGAGCGCAGGTGCGCGTCCAAACGACGGCCGGTATTCATCGCTTGGCGCTCACTGGAGCGCGCGCGTGGCTCATCAGGCGCCTGGAGGCCGGGGCACTCTCCAAGCGCTCGCGCTCGTTGATCGGCGCGCTGATTCTCGATGACAGGCACAGCCTCGATTTCGCTCTCAGCGAATCGTACTCGTACGTCGGAATCACGCATTTTCTCGCCCTGAGCGGGATGCACCTCGGGGCGATAGCTATACCTCTATCGAAGATTCTCTCGCGCCTCATTCGATCAAAGCGCGGCGCGGACGTGACGCTCTTCGCGATCCTGTGCCTGTATTCGGCCGTCGCCGGTTTTCCAGCCTCTCTCGTGCGCGCCCTTTTTCTCTGCGCCGCGGTGATTGCGTACCGCATGCTCGGATTGCACACGGATCTCTTGGGCGCGCTCGTAACGGGGTCATTCGTGATCGTATCGATCGATCCTTCCATCGCGTTCGATGCCGGATTCAGACTCTCGTTCGCCGCCGTTTGCGGGATTGCGCTGATCGGAATTCCGGTATCGGGAATGATCGAGTCGCTCCTGCCCGGGGATTTCAGGGGAAAGGCGATCAGGGTCGTTCTATTTCCCGCAGTCATCACGTGCTCGGTGCAATTTCTCACGATGCCGCTCACGATCGCGCTTTTCAAGCGGTCGTCACTCCTTTCTCCACTTGCCAACGTCATCGTTTCCTTGCCCTTTACGATTCTTCTCTATGCAGGCGTGCTTTATGTATTTGTTCCGCTTGCGTTGGTGAGAGCCATTGTGGGTCCGCCGATAAATATCTTGTGCCGTTTTCTCGCTTTCGTGCCGGCGGCCTTTTCCAGGCGGCCGCACGAGGCTCTGCTGCAGCGAGATTTCAACACGATGATCTATCTCGGTGGAGTGGCGCTGGTCGCGATCGCTCTCCGAAAAAGCTGCGAGCGAAAAAGGCGCCTGCTCTGCGCGGGGATCGTCCTCATCGCGATCGCCTTCGCCGTTCCCGAATGCGCGCGCCGCATCATGGCGGGCTCGCGCGGCGAGCTCTCGAAGAGCGCGAGCCCCGCCGACCCGATCTCATTTGGAGGGGGAGTATATGTTGGCGATGGCGGCGGAGTCGTCTTTGTCGGGGAGGGATTCTCGTCGAGGGAATCATATCGGCTCGTGCGAGTTCTCTGGACGATTGGCGTGAGAAGGATCGAATGCTGCGTCGTGAAGCCGTCGAAGCTCAAGAAGAATCATGGGCTGTTCTATCTGCTCAAGAGGGTGAAGGTAGATGAAATGGTGTGCAGCCCCTACCTTTTGGAAGGAAGCGGCAGCGCCGTTAGGCTTCTGCGGGAAAACGGGGTGAAGCTCGCGCCGATGCGCCGGGGGGATTCCCTTGTCGGAAAATGCTGGCGGCTCGATATCGAGGGGCCTATGTATCCACCTCCAGTGGGGGGTTCCGTCGCCCGCTCCGATGCGGACCTCCGGTGGCGTTTTGTCTCTTCTGCAAGGGACGAAATCACACAGCTTGACTTGGAGCGCTCATGCGGATACCATGCTGGACCATGAGGGAAAAGTCCAGAATCGCGGTGCTCGCTTCGGGAAGAGGAAGCAATTTCGAGGCGCTCGCGCGCGCCTGCCTCGATTGCGATTACCCGGCTGCAGTCGTGGTTCTCATCACGGATAATCCCGAGGCCGGTGCCGTTTCGATTGCCGATTCATTCAATATCGAACATGTGGCCGTTGATTGCGGACCCAAGAAAGGGTCGATGAGCCCTGAATCGAGCGAAAAGATAACGGCTGTTTGCGCGGCGCACAAGATCGATGTCGTCTGTCTCGCCGGTTTTATGAGGATCGTAAAGGGCGCGCTCATGGCCGCCTATAGAGGGAGGATGTTGAACATACACCCGGCGCTCCTGCCGAGCTTCAGAGGGCTGGACGCTCAGAGACAGGCGCTCGAGTTCGGCGTGCGCTGGTCGGGCTGCACGGTTCATTTCGTCGACGAGGGCGTCGATTCGGGAGCGATCATCCTTCAGCGCATCGTTCCCGTGCGGAGCGATGATACGGTGGAAAGTCTGAGCGAGAGGATCCTTCGCGAAGAGCATGTCGCGTATCCCGAGGCCGTGAGATTCTACGCGACGGGCAGGCTCCGCGTCGAGGGGAGGAGGGTGATCATTCGTGAAGGCGTTTGAGACGAACGGTATTGTCCTTCCAGGAATCGAACCCGCTTTCCGGGGCAAGGTGCGTGACGTCTACAATCTCGGCGACTCTCTCTTGATCGTGGCTTCGGATCGTCTATCGGCGTATGATTCGATACTCCCGACTCCCATTCCGGGCAAGGGGATCATTCTCACGATGCTCTCTGCCGCATGGACGAGATGGCTCGAGGGAACTGCGAATCATCTGATCTCCACCGAGGTTTCAGAGTTTCCAAGCCCGTTCAACAAGTACCAGCGAGAGCTCGCAGGTCGCGCGATGCTCGTGCGCAGAGCGGCCCGGATTGATCTAGAGTGCGTCGTGCGCGGCTACCTTGCCGGTTCCGGCTGGAAGGAGTACAACGCGACGGGCATGGTGTGCGGGATCACGTTGCCAAAAGGGCTCCGGATGTCGGACCGCCTCGAAGAAGCGATCTTCACTCCTTCAACGAAGGCTGATTTCGGGCACGACCTGAACGTCACTTTCGAGGAAGCGGGGGAAATCGTTGGGCGCGACGTCGCGGTTGAGCTCCGCCGGCTCAGCCTCGGGATCTACGGCAGGGCGAGGCGCTACGCGGCAGAGCGGGGAATCATCATAGCCGATACGAAGTTCGAATTCGGATGGATCGACAATTCGATCTCTCTCATTGACGAAGTGCTGACGCCAGATTCGTCACGGTTGTGGCTGGCCAACGAATACGAACCTGGGAAATCGCCACCCAGCCTGGACAAGCAGTTCGTGCGCGATTATCTTGATTCTCTCGGCTGGGATCACAATCCGCCGGCGCCCGGGCTGAGCGCGGATATCGTCGGGAAGACGTCCGAACGTTACCGGCTTGCCCTGAAGCGTCTGTTTCCCCAAATCAATATCGAAAGGTACCTGCGATGAACGTATCGATAAAACGGGCTCTCATCAGCGTCACCGACAAGAAGTCGCTCGATTCGTTCGCCAAGGCGCTCTCGGGGCGCAGCGTGGAGCTCATCGCTTCTGGCGGCACGGCAAAGGCGATTCGCGAAGTCGGCATTCCGGTCATCGACGTCAGCGACATCACCGCGTTTCCGGAGATCATGAACGGGCGTGTCAAGACACTTCACCCGAAAATCCACGGCGGCATTCTCGCCAACAGGGATAATCGGGCCCACCTGGAGCAGGCGGCGAAGCACGGGATCGGGCTCATCGATCTCGTCGTTGTCAACCTATACCGTTTCCGGCAGGCGGCTGACAATCCGGCTTTCAACGAGAAGGACGTCGTTGAGGAAATCGATATCGGCGGCCCCGCGCTAATCAGGGCCGCGGCAAAGAATTTCCATTCGGTTGCGATCATCACCGATCCATCGGATTACGACGCGGTTCTCAAAGAGATGAGCGAGAACGGCGGCGCGCTTTCGCTCGAAACGAGGCGAAAGCTGGCGGCCAAGGCGTTCTTCCATACCGCTTCCTATGACGCCGCGATCTCTGGCTACTTCGAGCGCGTCATGGCGGCGCCCGGCGACTTTCCAGCGTCGATGATCGCGGCCTACCGAAAGCTTCAACCGTTGAGATATGGCGAGAATCCGCACATGCGGGGGGCACTCTACGCAAAGGATCAAGCGGAGGGAGGACTCGCGAGCCTTTCGCAGATTCAAGGCAAGGAGCTTTCATACAATAATATTCAGGACCTCTATTCGGCGTATCTCCTGGCCCGGGATCTTGGGAAGTCCGGATGCGCGATCATCAAGCATATGAACCCCTGCGGAGCCGCGAACTGCGGGAGCGCCGCGGATAGCTTCAGGCGGGCGCGAAGGACGGACGAGTCGTCGGCCTACGGCAGCGTCGTCGCCTTCAACGATGTAGTCGATCGCGGCGCGGCGGAAGCCTGCAGCGACATCTTCCTCGAGGTGATAGTGGCGCGCGGATTCAGGCCGGATGCGCTGGAGCTCCTCTCCAAGAAGAAGAACATGCGGCTCGTAAGCATTCCGGGCGAAGAATGGGATCGCCCGCCCAGAGGTTTTGCGACGAAGGAGATCGGCGAGCTTCTTCTCGTTCAGGACAGAGATGAGGGATTCGCCGAGTTGGAGCGCTTGAAGGTTGCTACGGATCGCGCACCTTCGGCGGACGACGAAAAGGCGCTCGGGCTCGCGTGGAAGATCGCGAAGCACGTGCGCTCGAACGCCATCGTGATCGGAGATTCGCAGGGAACGATCGGGGTCGGGGCGGGTCAGATGAGCCGCGTCGATTCATGTCGGATTGCCGTGGAAAAGGCGCGCCGGGAAGGCCTCGCCATCGAAGGCGCATCCGCCGCATCCGACGCGTTCTTTCCATTTCCGGATGGAGTGGAAGTTTTGGGGGAGGCCGGTGTGAAATCGATCATCCAGCCGGGGGGATCGGTTCGGGACGAAGAGGTTATCAAGGCGGCAAACAGACTGGGCATCGCCATGGTGCTGACCGGTGCGAGGCACTTCAGACATTAGGAGATTCCGGTGAGAAAATCGGAGCGGAAGGGCGAATCGATCGTTATCCTGGATTTCGGATCGCAGTACACCCAGCTCATCGCGCGTCGGATCAGGGAGGAGCGGGTATTCTCCGTCATTCTCTCTCCGAAGGCCTCACTGGAAGAGATTCGCGCGGAGAAACCGTGGGGCATCATCCTTTCGGGAGGTCCAGCGAGCGTCACTGATAAAGGATCTCCACAGCTCAACGCCGATGTCATGTCGCTCGGCGTTCCCGTTCTTGGAATATGCTACGGGCTCCATCTCATCGCGAGACAAGCGGGCGGGGACGTCGAAAAGGCGGACCAAAGAGAATATGGACATACAGTCATAGAGATCGGGCGAGACAGCGTGATCTTCCACGAAACGCCGCGCGAACAGCGCGTATGGATGAGCCACGGGGACCGCGTCAAGAGGCTTCCCGATGGGTTCGAGGTCGTGGCGACATCGAGGGGGGGGATTCTCGCCGCGTTCGAGGATTCCTCCAGGGGTATCTTTGCGCTCCAATTTCATCCAGAGGTCTACCATACAGCATACGGAGCTGACATCATCAGGAATTTCCTTTTCCACGTATGCCACTGCGAGCCGAGCTGGAGCTCAGGATCGTTTGTCGAACGCGAGATTGCGAAGATCAGGGAAACGGTTGGATCCGAACGCGTCCTCTGCGCCGTTTCGGGAGGAGTCGACAGCTCGGTCATGGCCTGCCTCCTCGACCGGGCGATAGGGGGCCAGCTCGTCCCGGTTTTCGTAGACAACGGCCTGCTAAGGATGCACGAGGTCGAAGAGGTAAAGGAGTTATTGGCGCAGCACCTGACGGCGGAGCTGGTCTTTGCCGACGCTTCGGAAGAGTTCTTGAAGCGGCTCGCGGGGGTAAGCGACGCGGAAGAGAAGCGGAAGATAATCGGGAAGTGCTTCATCGACGTTTTCGAGGAGCAGAGCCGCAAGCAAGGTCCATTCGCCTTTCTCGCGCAGGGAACGCTCTATCCCGACGTGATCGAGAGCCGATCGACCGTGGGGCCATCGGCAACGATCAAATCGCACCACAACGTCGGGGGGCTTCCCGCCGACCTCAATTTCAGGCTCATCGAGCCGCTCGCGCTGCTCTTCAAGGATGAAGTGCGGGAGGTTGGGCGATACCTCGGCTTGCCGGACCGCCAGGTTAAACGGCATCCGTTCCCGGGACCGGGTCTCGCGGTGAGGATACCAGGGGAGATCGCGCGAGAAGATCTGGACCTTCTCAGAAAAGTCGACCGCATATTCATCGACGGGCTGCTCCGCGAGGGCCTCTACGACAGCGTATGGCAGGCATTCGCCGTTCTGCTGCCGGTCAGAAGCGTGGGCGTCATGGGGGATTCGCGCACCTATCAGCGCGCGGTCGCGCTGAGGGCGGTCACGAGCCTCGACGGGATGACGGCTGATTGGGCCAAGCTTCCCTATGAATTCCTGCAGCAGGTGTCGGCGGAAATCGTGAACAAGGTCCCCGGGGTGAACCGGATCGTCTACGACATCAGCTCCAAGCCTCCGAGTACCATCGAGTGGGAATGATGATCTCATTCGACCCGGTGCTTCTGCGCTGGCACCCAATTTGCCTGCATGCGATTTGGTGCTTCTCAATTGAACTCATGACCTATCGGAGCCCTGGATCATGCGACAAATGAGCGGAATATCGCATTCTGCAGCACTCTTCTTGATTTGCGTGACTATTTTCGCGACGAGACAGGGTGCCGGAAGGCTCCTGGCCGAAGGCGTGAGGGAAAGCGATCACAATTTCCCAGTTGTGGAGGTGGCTATAGACAAGGCGGCGACGCTGACCGTTTGGCAAAGGTACGCGTCCGCCCTAAAAGAGCTGGAAGGTTCTTCCGATTCTCTGCGGATGGGAATCGTCGCGTGCTACGCGGAGCAGTACTCCCGCGCCGCGGAGCTTCTGCGCTGCAAGGTGGACAATCCTTATCTGGAATGGTTCCAGCTCTACTATCTCGCCATG
>JAQTVX010000030.1 GCA_028706585.1 Candidatus Krumholzibacteriia bacterium
CTGAGCTACACCGGCCATTTGCCGCGGAGCACAGCCCACACTGAGGAAAAGTACGATGATCCCTCCGGCACACATGATCCCGACTGGCCCGGCTACGAAACGCGTTCTCAAAATGACCTCCCCGAATAGTGCACGCGACGTGCCCAATTCCGCCCTACCTAACAGAAAAAACGCCCGGGTGTCAATATAATTTGCCCCGCGGCGCAATCTTCCATTGCCGGCCGCTGCCGGCGCAGACATCAATCAGTTCGACCGCGGCCCATCGTCGGCGAGCCGCCGATACAGGGCCTCGATTTCATCCGTCACATGATCCCATGTATAAGCCCTGGCGACCCGATCTCTACCCGCCGCTCCCATGCGCTCTCTTTCGCCCGGATCCGCGCTGAGCATGCCCGATAGCGCGCGAGAGAGATCACCCGCATCGCCACTTCTGAACGTCGGCGCGATTCCTTCGGCGATTTCGAGATTCTCGGGGATGTCGCTGACGAGCACGGGGCGCGAAAAGCTCATCGCCTCGAGAAGCGAGATCGGCAACCCTTCAACGGTCGACGGGAGAACGTAGAACGCGCAGTGCGCGTACAACTCGTCAAGAAGTCGCCCGGCGACATATCCCGGGAAAACGACTCGCGCGTCGGCCATGGCCTTGAGCCTGCGCTCGTAGTTCTCCTCAAACCTGGCATCTCCAGCTATCACCATGCGGAAATCGGTCGGCACGTTCTTGAACGCTTCCAGCAGCGTGTGAAATCCTCGCTCCACAATGAACCTGCCAACCGTGAATAGGTACTTTCCGCGCTCCAGACCCAGAGCCCGGGCTTCATCGAAAGGCGGTGCCTCCCGCAGAGCTGCACCGTTAGGTATGTATGCGACCGGACGTCCGTACTCCTTCTCCAGGCGAGACGCCATGATCCGCGATACGGCAATCGCGGCGTTCGATCTGCATACTGCGGTCTTCTCGCCGAGCCTGAGCAGCGACCTCGCCCCTGCACCCCACTTGGACTGGCGATAATCCTCCGCATGTATAGTGGCAACTGTCGCTATTCCACGGGCCGCGCTCATCCAGGCGAACAACGAGGGTCCGACGCCATGGTAATGAACTATGTCGAACGGCTCAAAGAGAACGTGCATCGTCGCCGCAAGCGCATTCGACGCCGTTTCCAGGTTCTTGGTTGGAATCGATGGCAAAACGCGGACGCGCATCCCGAGACAGTAGCCTTCCACGCTAAAGGGCTTCCTCCCGAACACAGTGACATCGTATCCCCGCTCGGCGAGGCGAGAGCCAACCTCAGCGACGTGGCGTTCAACGCCACCGTAAACAAGGGGCAGTCCGCGCGAACCGATCATCGCGATCCTGAGATGACCTCGCCCACTCGCCGCTCGCGCGCTCACGGGAATCATCCCACCTCTCTGCCGGCGACGATCCTGAGCCAGTTGGCGAGAACCCACCTTGCGGGCTCGTGCGGTCTACGCAGCATCGCGGTTCGCGCCGTGCAGATCATCCAGCATGGTTGCTTGCAGCGGTCGACCTCCGAACGGACCCCGGCCGCCGACGCATCGTTCCATATCTCAACGAACGATCGCTTGCGGACTGAGCCCATCGATCTATTGAGCGTGAGGCATGGGTACACGCTGCCTTCTGGATCCATGAAGAAGGAATCGCGTCCCGCGCGGCAGGCGAGGATGCGCTCCTTCGAGACGTTGTACCTCAGAACTCCGGCGTAGAAGTATGCTCTGAGCCAGCGCTTGGGGCTCGCGCTCAGAAGCTCC
This sequence comes from Candidatus Krumholzibacteriia bacterium, assembly GCA_028706585.1. Lineage (GTDB taxonomy): Bacteria > Krumholzibacteriota > Krumholzibacteriia > Krumholzibacteriales > Krumholzibacteriaceae > SSS58A. The sequence continues at coordinate 1,765 of JAQTVX010000030.1, forward strand.
TTGCGCATCACGTATCTGAGCTCACCCTCTAGATCGAGCGGATCCACCGTCTGGTTATCGCCAGTCGAGAAATAGAACTCGGAGTTCTGCGCCACCGATGCCGTGAACTGGTATCCCACTTGCCTCGAGAGATCGTACACGGCGCCGAGATGCTTTGCATTGCTCCGTTGCGCGGTGAAGGCGACGCGAACATTGCGGTATCCGATCGTGCGCAGTTGCTTGAGCGTCTCGACGACCTTGTCGAACCCCCCGGAGACGCCCCGGATTTCATCGTGCTTCTCGCCTATCCCGTCGAGAGAAACGGCCAGACCGATCCTTCTACCGATCTTCATCAGGAGCGGCGCCGCGTGCATGATGCGCCGTCGCTCGAATCCGTTTGTGGATATAACGATGCGCGGGTGATTGCAGTGCTCGTCGAGAATCCTCACGACCTCGACGATGTCATCCCTCAGAAATGGCTCCCCCCCGGTGATGTTGATGTCTCTGAGAGTGCGCGGAAGATTTCGGAATTCCTCGGGGGTGAGCTCATCCCCCGGCGGCAGCTTCCAGATGTTGCACATATTGCAGCGCGAATCGCATCTGTACGTTATGGCGATAACCGCATCGATCGGCAATGGCATCGAAGGCACTCCATTATCCCGGAATCGTCCTAGAGAACGCGGCATTACTCATTAAAATGAGGGTCCCGACACGATGAGATTGTCCGAGAGACGCCATTGCGAGTCCGTCAGAGGTAGGGAGCCTCTCTGCGCCCGGTTTTGCAGCGCATTTCTTCCAGCGTGCCATGCACTCGCGCGGGATTCCCGTACGCCACCACTCCCGGCGGGAGGTCCTTTGTGACGACCGAACCGCTCCCGACGAGCGTGCCCTCACCCACCGTGACGTACGGAAGCAGCGTCACGTTCACCCCTATGCGGCAACCCTTCTTGAGTGTTGGCCCTTTCATGCATTCCTTCGAATCCGGACAGCCCGGGTGGTAATCGTTCGCGATCTTTACACCGGGCGCGAGGAAAACGTCGTCCTCTATCACGGTGAACTGCGCCACGTACACATGGCAATGAATCTTCACCCGCATTCCGATCCGGCAGCCGTAATCCACGACCGAGCTGTTCCAGATCGAAAAATGTTCACCGATCTCGTTCTCCTCCCTTATGATCGTATGATGCCCAGTCTCAAGATAGGCGCCGATTCTCGAGCCGGCGTAGACGACGGAACCGCTCCGCACGCGGGCGTGGGCCCCTATCGTCAGAACGCTACCCACTCCTCGCCTCGGAGAGAGGTAGCCAAGAATTGCATCCTCATCGATGAGCGATCCCTCGCCCAAAATTACCTTGCCCCGATTGTTCGGCGTTCGATCTTCGCTCATCGCGTTGATTCCATTGGCGCCGGGTAGTCGATCGTGACTTCTTTGCCGTGCTCATGCATCGAACGATCAGCCGCGTCGAGCGCAAGCAGCACGTCGAAACCATGCGTTCCACCGCTGCGCGGCGTCACGCCGTTCTCGATGCAATCGACGAAATGCTGACATTCGATCTTGAGCGGCTCCGCGTCGTCGAGGCGCGGAATCGAGATATCGCCGTAGCGGTACGAGAGTTGGAATTCGCCGAAGGTATCGTAGTGCGGGGTGACCGTTACCCCTTTGTCATAGATGCGGATCTTCTCGAGGCTCGACACATCGTCGTAAACGAGCATCTTCTTGCTTCCCACGACTGTCGTGCTCCTGATCTTGTTTGGATTGAGCCATGAGACATGTACGTTGGCGATGGTCGACTGCGGGTACCTGAGGAGCAGAAATGCGACATCCTCGATCCCTGGCCGTATGTACGACTGCCCGATGGCCGACACGGAAGTCGGACGCGCATTGAGTATGTAATTCATGATGGAGATATCGTGCGGCGCAAGGTCCCATACGACGTTGATGTCGTCCTGAAAAATCCCGAGGTTAACCCGCGACGTCGATATGAAATAGACCTCTCCAATCTCGCCTTTCCAGATGAGATCCTTGATCTTGTTGACCGCGGCCGTGAAAACGAAGGTGTGTCCGACCATGATGACGCGCTCCTTCTCGCGCGCCAGCGCCAGAAGCTTTCTGCCCTCGTCGACAGACTGTGCAAGCGGCTTCTCAATAAAGACGTGCTTGCCAGCCTCGAGCGCCTCGCGGGCGATCGGGTAGTGCGACGAAACCGGCGTCGCGATAACGACGGCGTCGATCTCCTGGTCGCCAATGATCTCCCGAAAATTCGTCGTGGTATTTAGAGTCGGATACAGCTGTTTCATGTGTTTCAGCCGCTCCTCGGAAAGATCCGCGCATGTCATCACCTTGGATGTTTTCAAATTCGCGAAATTCCTGATGAGATTGGGGCCCCAGTAGCCGCAGCCGATAACTCCTACTCTGAGCACATCGCCTCCTGTTCCTAATACCCGCCGGATCCAAAGAGCATCACGGGAATCGTTCTCAGCATAATCTTCAAATCGAGAAGCAACGTCCAATGCTCGATGTAGTAGAGGTCAAGCTTCACCATCTCATCGAAGGGAACGCTGCTTCTGCCGCTCACCTGCCAAAGCCCGGTCAGGCCCGGCTTCGCCTCCAGCCGAAGCTTGTGCCACTCCTCGTAGTGCTCGAGCTCATACTGCAAGGGCGGCCGCGGGCCCACGATCGTCATCTCGCCCTTAAGGATATTGATGAACTGCGGCAGCTCATCGAGGCTCGTCTTCCTTAAAAAGTTGCCGATCGATGTGATCCGCGGATCATTTGTCAACTTATATACGGACGGAGTCTTCTCGTCAAGGCCCGAATCGGGCATCCGCCCTTCGATGAAACTGCGGGTGAATTCGCGATGGATGGAATCGTCGACGCCCTGGCGCATCGTACGAAACTTGAAAAGGGTAAAGACCCGGCCATGCTCCCCGATGCGCAGTTGAGAAAAAAATACCGGCCCCGGCGAAGTCATCTTGATCAGCAGCGCTACGGCGAGAAAAAACGGAAAGCCGAGCACAATGACAAGAAGAGAAGCGCTCACGTCAATCAGACGTTTTATGAGCTTCTCTAGGCGCATCCGCTCACAATATCTCGCTCCGGCTGGACGCACGAGACTTTCCGTGAGCTGCTGCAAGTCCTGAACGCCGTCCAGGGCCATCGAATGCTTTCTCATTGAGCTTTACCGCCTCTATGACCCTCTGCTATTCCGTTATCCGTATGCCGATAGCCCCCTCCTTGCGAAAAATCTAGGCCGATCGTTCGACCCCCTTGAGGACCTCGCAGACTCGGTCGATATCCTGCGCTTCGAGGCCGGGGAACATCGGAAGCGTCACGCTTTCCCTCATGAGCCTCTCCGCCACGGGGAAGCTCCCCTCGCCCTTTCCCAGATGGGAAAACGCGGGCTGCATATGCGCAGGTGCGGGATAGTGCTCGCCCCATCCGATACTGGCATCGGTCAGCGCCTTCGTGACGGCTTTCTTGTTCGGGCATCCTATCGGGAACAAGTGATACACGTGCCGGCATCCCGCGGCCTCGATCGGCAGCCAGAAATGCGTACCCCTGAGGTTCTCGATGTATCGTTTCGCGGCGGCTCTGCGCTCCTCGTTCCATTCGTCAAGATGCCGCAACTTCACCCTGAGAATCGCCGCTTGGATGGAATCGAGACGATAGTTGTAGCCCATTTCCTGGTGCACGTTTCGGCTGAACTGCGCGTGGTGCCTGAGCGCCTTCGCCCTCTCCAACACCTTGGAATCGCTCGTCGTTATCGCCCCTCCCTCGCCGCAGGCGCCCAGGTTCTTGCTCGGGTAGAATGAAAATCCGGCGGCGTGGCCGAGAGATCCAGCTCGGCGCCCCTTGTACGTAGATCCGTGCGCCTGACATGAATCCTCGATCACTATGAAGCCGTGCTCCTTCGCGAGCGTCATCAACGGATCCATGTCGCACGTCTGTCCGAACAGATGAACCGGGATGACGGCCTTTGTACGCGGCGTGATGGCCCTTCGCACCTTCTCGACGTCTATCAGCGCCGTTTCCGCGCTCACGTCGACGAGAACAGGCTTGGCGCCGGCCATGGCGATCGCCTCAATGGTCGCGATAAAGGTGTTCGGTACGGTGATCACCTCATCGCCCGGTCCGATACGGTAACACGCGAGGGCAAGGTGCAGCGCGGCGGTGCCTGTATGCACGCCGGCACAGCAGGATGCCCCGCAGTATTTCGCGAATTCCGATTCAAACGCCTCGAGCTCCGGCCCGAGTATGAAAGCGGAACTGTCCAGAACCCGGCCCACCGCTTCGTCGATCTCTTTTCTGATTTTGCGTGTGCTGGTCTGGAGGTCAATAAACGGAATTTTTTTGCTCATGTTGCTCAACCTTGTTTGACTCATTGCCCAAGTGGATAAATTATAGCATTTCCAAATGTGCTATTCCACCTTATATTTTACGGTTTTCACTATCTTTGCGAGATTCATTCCAAATTTCGAGAAACAGCTTCCGATTTTCATTGTCGCTGCTCCGAAAAAAGAGTCATAATAACACATCAAAAGAGACGAATTCCCAACGCCCTTTGGCATAACGAATGAAAATACTCCTTGCTTCGGAAGAGATAACGAACCAACCTCGCGAGGGCACTCTGGTATTCCTCTCGCATTTGTGCCGATTTCTCCATCGTGAGGGGGAACTGACAGCGCTATATGCGGTTGGAGAGGTGGACGTCGGTATTCGCTCGCTCCGGATCCTCTCTCTCAAGACCCTCGTCACAGGAGCCCTCATTCGCTTTTTCCGCAAGGAACGATTCGATGTCGTGCTCTACGTTCCGCTGTCGGGGCTGACCGCGTTCGGTCTGGCGCGCGGAGCGCTGCTCCGATTTCTCTCCAAATCCCCTACAATCGTTATAGGCCTGCAGGAGCGGAACGTCGGCTGGATGCACAGGATCATATCCTCCTTCGGAGGTCCCAACCTCGTCCTCTCTCCCGCGGAGCAGGTCCGGGAGAGCATCGAAAGGCTCGGCATTGATACCGGATTCATCATGACCGGCTACGATTCGCGGCTCTTCAAGCCCGTGAATCCCGAGAATAGAGCATCGCTCAAGGCAAAGCACAATTTCCCAATGGACAAATTCATCCTGCTCCATGTCGGCCACGTCAAGGAAAACCGCAACCTCGAGGTGCTTTTGCGTTACAGGGATTGGGGAACCGACATTCAGCCCGTCGTAAAGGCGGGCAGGATCGATCCGTCATGGTCGCGCCGTCTCCGTATGGCCGGCATCATCGTCATTGAAGAGTATGTTCGCGACGTTCAAGAGATCTACCAGGCATCCGATGCGTACCTCTTCCCCGTGAGCAGCCCTGTCGGAGCCGTCGAGCTTCCGCTATCCGTCATCGAGGCGTGCGCGTGCAACCTTCCCGTCATATCTACCCGCTTCGGTCAGCTTCCAGAAATGATCCGCGAGGGCAACGGTTTCTGCTACTACGACAGGATCTCGGAAATCGGGGAGAGGCTCGCGGCCGTGCGCCACTCCGGCACGGATACAGCTTCGAAGGTCGGAGATTGCTCCTGGGAGAAGGTATTCGGAAAGTATCTCTACCCGCAGATGCGCTCGCTCGCCCGGGAATCGAATGGGGGAAACGAGCGGTGAAGGGTCCTTTTGACAAATCGGCGCGATTGTCCTCGAGGCTCGTCGTCTTGAGCGGCCTCGACGGCTCGGGAAAATCCACCCAGACCGCTCTTCTCGCTGAACGGCTCCGCGCCGCGGGAATACCCGCGACAGAAGTATGGAACCGCTGGAAACCGACAGTGAGCGCCGTCTTCATACGGCTGGCCAAGCGCTATCTCAAGGCGCGCGAGACGCTGAAAGAAGGAGATTACCGCGGCTTCACGGAGGCCAAGCGGCGGGAGATGAAAAGCGGCTGGAGACGCTCTCTCTGGCAGCTCCTGGTATGGAGCGAGTATGCCGCACAGGTTCGCGCGAGGCTCTTCATGCGCCGCGCAACGGGTACAGCTGTCCTCTGCGATCGCTACGTTTATGATACACTCATAGACGTCGCCGTGAACTTTTCGGTCGCTCCGGAAAACCTGAAGGACCTAATGGACCACAGGCTTCTTTCGCTCTTTCCCAAACCGGCAGTCGTGATATTCATAGATATCGATCCCGAAACGGGAGCCGCACGGAAATCGGACGGCACGCCGGCTGCGTATCTCGCCGACCGACGCGGGTACTATACGAGCCTTGCACAAGCCCTCGAAGCACCGATCATCGACGGCTCCTTGCCGATCGAATCCGTTGCGGAATCGATCTGGGATCTCACAAGCGAGTGGCGCGGGAGCCGCTCCGCAGCTCCGCGCGGCGGGAAACGAGGCACAATAGCATGAGCCGGATCGTCGTTGTCGGAGTAGACGGAATGGATTGGCAGGTGCTTCAGCCGATTCTCCAGGGGCTGCCGAACCTTCGCGAGATCGCCCGTTCCGGCTTCGCCGGAGAAATGCAGTCGATATTTCCCCCGGACAGCATCCCATCGTGGGTGAGCATCTTCACCGGGCTCGATCCGAGCGAGCACGGAATCCTCGAGAGCATCGACTACTTCAAGAAAGGCGTCAGGCAGTTCGCCGTCGATACCAGCGCGTTCCGCGGCAGGACATTCTGGGACGCGGCGAGTGCGATGGGCAAGAAAGTCATCGTCGTCAACCCCCTTCTTGCGTACCCTCCATGGAACGTGAACGGGATCATGGTCAGCGGCCCCGTGTTCGTCTCCGGAGAAAGCGGAATGACGCCGCGAGAACTGCGCGAACGATACGATCTCCCGCCGCTGGGCGGTATCGTCGACTTCCCGGACAGAAACGAGCTCACCGCGTTCGCCGAAAAGAGCAAGGCCGAAACGCGGGCCATCGTCGACCTCGCCGTGAGACTGCTGGAGCACGAGCAGTGGGACCTGTCCTTCGTGACCCTTCTCACCCTCGATCGCATCTTTCACTTCTTCTGGCGCTATCAGGACGTCACCGATCCAACGCATCCCCGCCGGAGCGCGCATGCCGGCGTGATCGCCGATTTTCACCTATTTATCGACGACTGCGTGGGCAGGATCATCCGAGCCGCAGGTCCGGACGCGATGCTCCTCATAGTGAGCGATCACGGCCACGGGATGCGTCCTACGCTCCATTTCAACGTGAATCAGCTACTTCTCGAAAAGGGACTGCTTACGAGCCGAATCCGCGGGCCAAAGGCTCTGAGCGCACGGTACCATATCGATCGAGCCAAGAACTCGATGCTCGATACCCTGCACCGCCTGGATCTGGAGGACATCTCCTATCGCGTCGCTCGAGTGCTCCCATGGACGAGAAAACTGAAGAAGGGGGACTTTCTCACGGAGCGATCCGAGAATCTCGCCACGGCGTCGGACTTCGGCGGGAACAATCCCTTCGGCGGAATCGACGTGTCGAGGAAGATATGTGCCGAGCGGAATATCGACTACGAGACGCTTCGCGACAAGATCATCGCGATCCTCATGGACGCAAAGGGAAATACCGGAGAACGTGTCTTTCTCTGGGCGCGGCGCCGCGAGGAAATCTATAGTGGAAAGAACATCGAGAAATTTCCCGACATTCTCTACGAGATGGACTCGCATTACGGCACAAGCTGGTCTCTGTACCGTCCGCTCGTGACGGTGAATCCGCGCCACCGCAAGATCTCGGGCGGCCACCGCAAGACGGGCGTCATGCTCGTCGGTCCTCTAGGGGGCCGCACGATTCGGCGCGAGGCGATCTCGCCGCTCAATATCGGCGCGACGGTGATCAACGTCCTCTCGGAAGGAGCGTCAGGCCCCTCCCCTCAACCGCTCGCCGAGGTGATTCCCGGAACGAGCTTTCTCGAGAGGCATTGACAGGTACCGGGCTTTTTCTTACAGTTGTCCGCGCATCCGCTCGACGAGGACGGACAAACGCATGGAGGAATGTCCCATGATAGACGGAGTCAGAATTGTGAAGCTCAAGGTGATTCCAGATGAACGTGGGCGGCTCATGGAGATGATGCGCAGCGATGAGAGCGATTTTCAGAAGTTCGGACAGGTTTATCTCACTACGGCCTATCCCGGCGTCGTGAAGGGATGGCACTACCACAAGAAGCAGCATGACAACATGGTCGTCGTGGCCGGGATGATGAAAATCGTTCTATACGACCAGCGCGAGGATTCCCGCACCCGCGGCGAGGTCAACGAGATATTCGCCGGCGTTCATAATCCGGTGAGGATCCATATTCCACCGGGTGTCTGCCACGGTTTCAAGTGCATTTCGATCGGCGAGGCGATCGTGATAAACACGCCGACGGAGCTGTATTGCTACGATGATCCGGACGAGTTCCGCATCGATCCTCATTCAAAAGAGATCCCGTACGACTGGAGCCGGAAAGACGGTTGATTCGCCCGGAGGGCAATGCATGGACAGGATCTACATCACAGGCGTGAAGGGGATGCTCGGAAGAGCCGTGGTTCCGCTTTTCCGCGAGCGATACGAGATCTTTCCCGCCGACCTCGGCGAAACCGATGTTCGTGACGCTGACGCCATCATGGGGGATATATGCCGGACGAAGCCCAGGTTCGTCCTTCACCTCGCCGCGATCACCGACGTCGATGCGTGCGAAAAGAATCCGGACGAAGCCTACGGGGTAAACGCTCTCGGGACAAGGAACGTCGCGCTGGCCTGTCAACGCTCCGACGCAGTGATGGCATACATCAGCACCGGAATGGTCTACGATGGGCGTAAGGAAACGCCTTACGTCGAATTCGACCCGGCCTGCCCGCTCAACGTATACGCCCGCTCCAAGTATCAAGGCGAGATCATGATGAAGGATCTTCTGTCGCGCTTCTACACGTTCTATTCGTGCTGGCTTTTCGGAGGAGGAATCGCCGACAAGAAATTCGTAGGAAGAATCATCGAGCGCGCGCGTAACACTTCGGAGCTCAGAGTAGTGAACGATAAGTTCGGTTCTCCAACCTACACCGTCGATCTGGCGAAGAGAATGTTCGATTTTATTGAATCGGGGCTCTATGGAAAATACCATTGCGCGAACGCAGGTTGTGTCAATCGCTTCGAGATGTCCCTGGAGATACTGAAAGCCGCCGGAATCACGGGCTGTCGGCTCGTGCCCGTGTCTTCCGATGAGTTTGCACTGCCCGCGGCCCGACCCCGCATGGAGGCTCTGCGCAATTACAACTTCGAGCTTCTCGGCCTCGCCCCAATGCGGAACTGGGCTGATGCCCTCAACGACTACATCGAGACAATGAACGCCTAGGGCACTTCAATCGAGTCTATTCGCACCTGTTTCCGCGACGAGGTTCGTCGCCTTGCGCAGCGATTCGAATGTCCCGGCGTCGGTCCACCAGCCATCCAGGATATCCCACGTGAGCTCTCCGCGGGCGATGTAGGCGTTATTCACGTCGGTGATCTCGAGCTCCCCACGCTCCGAGGGTTTGAGAGTCCTGATTATCTCGAAGACACGGCCGTCGAACAGATATATGCCAGTGACCGCATAGCGCGATCTCGGCTTCTTCGGTTTCTCTTCGATCCCGACAACTCTATCGCCTTCCAGGATGGGAACTCCAAAGCGCTCGGGATCGGGCACCTCTTTGAGAAGGATTTTTGCACCCTTCTCCTGCCTGCGGTACGACTCGACCGCCTTCGCGATGTTCTTTTCGATGATATTGTCTCCGAGAATGACACAGATCCGATCGCCTGCCGACCAGTACTCGGCGAGCCGGAGCGCCTCGGCGATTCCACCCTCCCCCTGTTGGTAGGTGTAGTTGATATGGGCAAGGCCGAAATCCTTTCCGTTGCCGATCAATCGCAGAAAATCCCCGGCGTTATTCCCGCCGGTAACCAAAAGAATATCGTGGATGCCCGCGTTGATGAGGCTCCGGATCGGATAGAATATCATCGGTTTATCGTACACGGGGAGAAGATGCTTGTTGGTCACCTTCGTGAGGGGATACAGCCGGGTACCAAGTCCTCCGGCCAGAATGACACCCTTCATTGAAGATTCCTCCTTGGTTCGAGAGACCCGGCCATTCAACGTTCAAGTATAACCGAATGTTATTGAAAACCGCAAGTTGCATCCGGTAGTATCACCCCCCATGAAGGTATGCTTCTTCTCACCGACGGCATACTCCTACTTCAGGCCGGACCGGGCCGCGTGGGGCGGAGGCGCCGAGACGCAGCAGCTCCTGCTGGCGCGGCACATGCTGGATAAGGGAATCGAGGTCTCATTCATAGTCGGTGATTTCTCTCAGCCTCCAGTGGAGATCATCGACGGGATCACACTCATTAGATCGTTCACGCCCTTTTGGGGCAACAGGAAGCTCCGTTTCATTCCGGACATGATCAAGATCCGCGCGGCCATGCGGCTTGCCGACGCCGACGTTTACAACCAGCGCTCGACATCGTTCTTCACGGGGCAGCTCGCTTTTTTCGCCGCCGAGCTCGGCAGAGCGTTCACCTTTTCACTCGGCATCGACTACAACTGCTATCCCGACGGTCAGGGCGCGCTCCGATGGCCGATGCCCCATTTCTATCGCTACGGAATCAAGAAGGCGGATGCCGTCATCGTGCAGACTGAGATGCAGCAACGTTTGATGCTCGAGAACTTCGGCCGAAAGACGATTCTCATCCGCAACGGCATAACGATTCCCTCGATCCGGCCCTTCAACGCCGAGAGCGCTGCGCCTCCATTCGCGCCGCCAGATGAGGCCGCGGAGATAAGAGATCCAGGTTTCTTGTGGGTCGGAAGATTCCGGCCGACCAAAAGACCGAGGGTCATGCTGGATCTCGCTCTAGCTCTGCCGGACGTGCATTTCACCGTGATCGGCGGCTACGCGGGCGACGAGCGCTATGCGTCGGAAATCACCGAGGATCTCAAGAAACTGCCGAACGTCGAGCATATTCCGTTCGTACCGCCCGGGAGAATAGAGGCTTACTACAGGCGCGCAAGCGCTCTGATCAACACGTCATCTCTGGAGGGATTCCCCAACACGTACCTCCACGCGTGGGTCTATGGAGTCCCCGTCATCACTTTGGAGATCGACCCCGATGGAACCCTTACTAAGAACGGCATCGGCATCGTAGCGGGAGGCTTCGAAGGTCTCGTCGAGGCAATCCGCAGAACACATACGAATCCGTCCCTGTTATCGCAGATGTCTGCAAGGGCGGCGCGCTAC
>JAQTVX010000031.1 GCA_028706585.1 Candidatus Krumholzibacteriia bacterium
GGAAACGCACGCACTAGCACCGAACGTCGCCGTGGTGAACCATCGGTCCGCGTCGGGGCCCAACGGGGAGCCGAGGAGCGGATTCATCCAAGCGTCTCCGTCCCCAGCGACGTACTGGGTCCCGGACGAATGGCCGTACGTGTACATGTCGAGATAGGTGTATCCGACGGAGACCTCGAGCTCCCTTCCGGCGACCATGAAGAGCGCCTCGGTTGCGATGTCGAAACCGAGCCTGTCCGCGCCGGCCTTCTCGTCGCGCTCGTACTGAATATCGTCGATGAGCACCTCGCCGTAGAGAATGAAGCCCCGATGCAGCGGCACCTTCCAGTCGAAAGACCATAGAATATTGTCGTCGTTTGTAGCCTCGTTGTACTGCTGCGCATAGAATACGCCGAGGGGCATAAGATATATGTAGTCCATATCCCCCCGGTAAAGCACTGTTTCCCCCGCGCCGATGAATATGCCCCTCGGGAGCGCCGCCGTGAGGCGGTGCCCTGCGAGATGCCTCTCGCAGCGTGAATCGAGAATCGCCTGAAATGTGCTGAGCGCAAACGGCCCCATCTCGAAGCGCGCGCCCGCGTGATCGATCGAGCCGGATGTGCGCGACAGCAGAAGGCCTTCTCGCGGATTGCTTCCCCAGTGCATGTAATCCCTGCCCACTCGCACGGACCACCAAGAGCCGCCCGCGTCGATGAGCCCCCGCTCGAATTCCGCAGTGAATCCGCGGTAGCTCCTGAGACGGGAGCTGGGCCTCTCGCCGTCCACGTTGTCGCCGCGCTCGGGCGCCATTACGAGACGGTAGCTGGTCTCCATCGTGATGTTGTGGGAGAAGCCCACGAGAAAATCGGTCCAACCAAGTCCGTCCGCCTCACCCTTATCCTCGTCCACCTGCTTCTGCACCGTGCCGCCGGCTCTGAAATCCGCCGCAACGAACTCGTCGTCCTCCCTGAGGACGCCGACGGGCTTGCTCCACCTGTCCTCGGGCCGGTCCCTCATCCCGACGAACTGCTTCGTGAGCCTCTCGACGAGGAATCGATGTCTCGGACCGAGCTCCGCGCGCTCCTTCGCGATGTTGGCGATGATCTCGCGCGTATACGACTCGCACTGATCGAAGGTGTACGGAAGAGTCGGCTCGAGCTTGACCAGGCCTCGGACCTCGAAGGACCGAAGCGCCTCATAAACCCAACTGTCGGGGGAAATCGTCTCGGCGGAAACCGCCGCACCGAGCACAATCGCGAAAAATAATCCGGAAAGAATGCTTCTGACAAGGCTCATTCGGGGACCATCGTTCCTCCCGGCGTCTCCCCGTGGGATTTGAGCGCCGCGAGCTTGTAGTATTCACTGGCCTTCCGCTTATCGTCCTGCTTCTCATAGATGACGCCGAGGCTGAAGTACACCTTTGAATCCGCCGGGTTGATCTCCGTCACCTTCTTGTAGAACTCAAGCGCCTTCGCCGGCTGCTCGAGCTTGTTGAAGCACTCACCAACGTAATAGAGAATGGTCGTGTTGCCGGGATTCAAGCGCGAGGCCTGCTGGAGGTGCTTGAGCGCCTTCGCGTAAACCACCTTGCGATAGTACAGCAATCCCAGGTAGAAGAGGGCGTTCACGTTGTCGTGCTCGATCTTGAGAATTCTCTTGAACTCCTCCTCGGCGTCATTCAGTCGTCCCTCGTTCATGAGGGCCAGACCGAGATTGTAATGGCCATCCACGCTCGCCGCATCGATCTCGAGACCGATACGAAACTCCTTGATCGCCTGTCCGCGATCTCCCTCTTCGCCATAAAGAGCCCCGAGGTTAAAGTGCGCCTCGGCGCTCTTGGGGTTGTGCTGGACCGCCTTCCTGAATTGAAGAAGCGCCGATTCGCGCTTCCCCTGAAGATCGAGTATGTATCCGAGATTCGTGTATGACTTTGAATGCGTCGGGTCGATCTCGATAGCCTTGCGGTACTGCTCCTCCGCCTCCTCGTACTGGTGGTTCTTCATGAAGGAGACGCCGAGACGATAGTAGCACTCCGGGTTGTCGCTTTCGAGCGCGATCGCCTGCTTGTGGTGAAGGATCGCTTCCTCCAGCTTCCCCTGCATCTCCAGGAGTCTGCCCATTCGATAAACGGGGAGCGCCCTGCGAGGATCGATCGAGCGGATCTTATGGTATCCCTCGAGCGCCAGCTCGTAGCGGCCGACCTGCTCGAGGAGCTCGCACGCCTCTTCCAGCAGCCGCTCGTCGAGATCGTCGGAAGCCATGAGCTCCATCAACATCTTCTCGCCCTTCTTCAGATTCCTCCCCTTAAGAAGATGCTCCGCGAGCTCGAGTCTTTCTTCGGGCAGGGCCTCGCCGCTTTCGAACTTCTTCGTTAGGCGAATGATATCCCTGCTCTCCTCGCCACCTTCCCCCTTGGCGATATCGAACAGTCTATCCCAGCGAAGCACCACACACCTCCACCGTGGGAAACCAATTGGACATAGCTGTCCCAGAGGCTAAAACACAACATCTTGGATGTCAAGTTTTTACTGCCGCATTATGTAGTGGCCGCGGCCGGAGGCCCCGAGCATTTCATCGTCCGAGCATGCCATAGTAGCCCGGATAGCGATACTGATGAAACTCGAGCCTCAACATGAGGCTCTCGCTGGGACGATACGTGAGATCCAGGTTCGGGATGAAGAACGCCGGCTGATTGTACTCGGTCGCGCCGTTCATGACGGAGCCGACACCGACATCCCAATGCAAGCTGACGGAATTGCTCAGACTGAGGCCGAAGTGCCCCATGTAGTACCCCATCCCGAATGATTCGCTCCCGGGACCGGAAAAAAACGAGAATCCGGCGGAGCTATAGAAACTCAGCCCTGGCACATGGAACAGAGACCCACCGGAGTGGACGTTCAAGTAATCGTTGAACACGCTCGGCATCGAGGTCGAGGTCTCCGTCTGCGCGGTCGCTGCCGCCGCCCCGAAAAGGAAGATCATCGCCAATACGATCGTCTTCTTCATCATCACACCTGCACGCTCCGTGTAGCTAGGAGATCACGTATCTTTTCCTTGAGCGGCGCGAGATCGACCGACTTCACTATGTAAGCGTCGGCCGCCCATGTTTGGAAGTTGTCACGATAGATCGAATACGCGGAATTCAGGATCACCGGCAAGTGCTTCCGCTGCTTGGCGATCTTCATGAGAGCGTCAATTCCGCTCTCCTCGCCGAGCTTGATATCGAGAATGACCAGATCGGGGTTTTCCTTCTCGACCGAATCCATCGCCTCCTTGACCGTTGACGCTGACACGGTCTGGTAGCCTTCGCCACGAAGCTCCTCACTGTAGAGCTTCCGCACGTTGACCTCGTCATCCACGATCAGGATCTTCGCCATGGCCACTCCCCCTATGGATTATAATACAAATACCGGAGCATTTGCAATGCTCCGGTATCGATTTTCCCATCAACTCGCCAAGGCGGTCAAGTCTTTTCGCGCTCTCAACCGACCTCGATCTCGATAACGACGTTCAGCTGGATCTCCTTGGCCGCTTCGTCCTTCGAGAGATGAACCGGCACGCGTATCATTCTTTCCTCGACGACATCGAGACGCGACTTCGGCGGCTCCTTCGGACGCTCGCGTTCGGCGGCGTCCACGACGGCCATCTTTCTCTTGAGCTTGTCCACCGGGTCCGAAGCGACGTCCACCGGTTTGACGGCGTCCGTTGCGGAGCTTCCCTCACCCTTCTTCTCTCCGCCGTTCAGATCAACGACGTGGCCGTAGTCCTCGTATCCGTCGCGCGTCGCGCCCAAATCGATCCCCGCGGGAGGATGTTCTTTCTCCTTCAGGACATTGTCAACGAACTCAGAGACAGACTTGGGCTCCTCTTCTCTCTTCTCCGCGCTGCGTCTATAGTCGCTCTCGTCTGTCTCTGGGTTGCGCTCCCGCGAGCCTTTCGCGACGACCTCAACGTTGAGGCGTTCCGCCTTGTGCGGCTCGCGGACCTCCCGCTTCTTATCGGGATCCTTTAATTCATCCTGCATGTTCCTGAAAACGAGCTTCGCAATTCCCTCGAAGGTTTCGTAGACCCCGTTCCCCTTGTTCGCTGCCGCCTCAAAGCTCAAGGCACCGCCGGGGTTGAGCTCCTTCTCCATGATCTCGCGATCGAGACGGTTCGGCAGGTCTCTCTTGTTGTACTGTATGACCCAGGGGATTTCCTTCAGCGTCAGCCCCAGGTCGTTGAGGTTGTCCTCGAGGTTTTGAATCGATTCCTTGTTTTCCTGCATCCGGTCGGGAGACGAGTCCGCGACGAAGACAACGGCGTCGACGCCCTTCAGCACGAGTTTGCGCGTCGCGTTGTAGTATACTTGCCCGGGCACCGTGTACAGAAGGAAGCGCACCTTCATGCCGTTTATCTCGCCGATGTCGATCGGAAGAAAATCGAAGAACAGGGTGCGATCGGTCCTGGTCTTCATCGAGACCATCTTGCCCTTGCTCTCGCGCGGCAACTTCGAATAGATGTACTCGAGGTTCGTCGTCTTGCCGCTCAGGCCGGGTCCGTAGTAAACGATCTTCGCGTTTATCTCTCCGCCAGCATAGTTGAAAACCGCCATTGCGTTCTCCCTCGATTTCTTTCCGCCGGGGCAGGACCGCTGCTCAACCGTTGCACCAGGCACGGAAGCAGATTCCGGAGCAGGCTTCATGCTACTTGAGCTAGGGTGTTCAATCCGTCCTAAGTACCAGGAAAGCGCCCACCCCGGCATTTCGTTGGAAAGGCAAGGAGTGTGCCACGGTCAAGAAAGCTTTACTATTTTTATCTCGTGGAATGACAGCTTGTTGGGCTCGGCCGCCGCTGGGCGGGGCAGAACATGAGAAGAGCCCTCTGTCGTTATGAGAGAGGGCTCGTGAAAAGTGCAATGGTGAAATTCGGGGCCCTATGGCGCTTCAGAGCTGAGGACCAGATCAGCGGCATCCATGGCCGGGGCATTCAAGGGTAAGATAAGTCGTCTTGTCTTTGCTCATGCTGAAGTCCGTCGTCCAGCAGAAGAAGCTGTCGGCCACGACGATGTTGCTTTTCGCATAGAGAGTATGGGAACCGTCCGCAACACCCTCGATCAGAGACGAGCGTTCGCTCGTGTATTCGCCGACGTAGGTATCGTCTATCCAGACCTCTGCCATGAAGGTGTAGCAATTCGAGAAGGCCAACTCCAGGCCATATTCCTCAACCGACGCCGGTTTGCCGCCGCAGCCGAGCAACAGGAACAGAGTCAATATTATCAATGCACACGCACTGATCCGGAACATCAATACCTCCTCGAATGCCGCTCGAAATCCTCTGCCACAAGGATCGGCCAACTACCAAGTGGAATTTAACAAACGGCAATTGGTTGCACAATGGAAAAAATGGGCCTCCCGCTGAGGTGGATGGACGGCCCAGCGCAGGGGTCAGAGTCGGGGCAGCTTCGCTCCGCACCAGGGGCAATAAACGTGGATGCTGCTCGTGCACTTCCCGCAAGAGCAGACGATTTCTGAAGATAGGTCGCCGTCAGCCTTCTGACCGAGCGGATTCCTCAGGATTTCCATGAGCCGGTCATAGAGCTCCTTGCCCTTCGACAGCACAAACTCATATTTCTTGTTGGCGGTGATGACTATCCTGGGGTGCAGGTCCCCCCGCTCGAGGCAGACGTCCTCGATCGAACAGACGTCGATCGCGACGCTCTTGATCCCGAATGAGGCATCGAAAGGGAACACCTGAAAATAAAGGCAGCGATCCGTCAGCTCGAGCATGCCCCGCGCGGCGATGGGCTTGTTCACGAAATAGATCGCTTTTTGCATGAAAAGGGTCGTTTCACATGTAAGCTGCAATACAAAACCCCCTAGCAAAAGGCCACGCCGAATCGAGCCAGAACCGTGCCACTTATGGAGCTTGACAAGGGGCTTTGCGTCAAATTATGCTCTGTAAAATCGTGAAAGATATTGGAACCCTGACTTTTAGATTTATCGCAGTCCTCGCTGACTCGAGCCCGGGATTCTTGAGGAGGCTCATTGTTGAGGTTTGCGCATTTGTCCATTACGCGCTTTCTACGGGCAAGAGGAGAAGCACGGCGGAGAACATTGCCGCGACCGGGCGGCGCGCGACGCGCTCGATGGTGTTCGGCGTGTTCAGGCTCCATACGGGGAACATTTTCGATATGTTCGCGGCGAGCCGCTGGAACGACGAGAAATTCCGGGAGTGGTTCGTGTTCGAGGGGCGCGAGGAGCTCGATCGCGCACTGGCCGCGAGACGCGGGGTCATCCTGGTGACGGCGCACCTGGGAAGCTGGGAGCTCGGCGCCATTTACCTGCAATCTCTCGGGTACAGGCTGCATGTCGTAGCGGGGGTCCAGATGAACAGGCTGCTCACGGGTGCCGTGAAGGATGCGAAGGAAAAACGCGGGATCGAAGTGATCAATCCGGACAATTCGAGCCGGAAGATCCTCAAGGTGTTTCAATCCAATGGAATCCTCGCCCTTCTCGTCGACGGAAACATGTACTCGGGCGGCGTCGAATGGCCCTTGTTCGGAAGGACGACGCACATCCCCGACGGCCCAGTGAGGCTCGCCAAGGCCTCTGGCGCCCCGATCGTCGGTGGATTCTGCAGGCGCACTGGAAACAATAAACTGAGCATTCACGTTGAATGTATACTGAGCGCCGGCGATTTGGAAACGCTCTCGGAGAAAGAATCGCTCTCGAAGATGTACGGCGCCGTGGAACGTTTCATCGCCGATAACGCTGATCAGTGGTGCATCTTCAGACCCATGTGGGAGCATATGTCGTGAAGATCGGGATCGTCTCGCAATCGTATTACCCGCGGCCGGGCGGGGTCACGGAGGTCGCGCATTTCACTGCGCGGGAGCTCCGGAGGCTCGGCCACGAGGTCAAGATCATCACAACGCACTACTCAGGACCGGAATCTGACGATCCGAACGTTATCCGCATCGGTCACAACGTGCTCGTCCCGGTGAACGGCGCCTGGGTCAATATGACGGTCGGTTTCTCGCTGCGCGGGGAGCTGCGGCGCATATTCGATCGAGAACGCTTCGATATCATCCATGCCCACTGTCCGCTCGTTCCTACGCTCCCCCTTATGTCGCTCGAGGTCGCACGTGCCGGGCAGAAGGTGGTAGGCACTTTCCACGCCGCAGCGCAAAGGAATTTCTTTTACTGGCTTTTCAGACGGCCGCTCTCGCGTCGGATTCGCAGGCTCGATCTCCGGATGGCCGTCTCCGAGGCGGCGAGCTCGTTTGCGGGCAGATATTTCCCGGGCAACTTCGAGATTCTGCCGAACGGCATAGACTGTACGCGCTTCAAGCCCGGCCTGGAACCGATCGGACGATTCAAGGACGGCCGTTTCAACGTGCTCTTCGTCGGAAGAATGGATCCGCGGAAGGGCGTCCCCTACCTGTTCAGGGCGATGCCGGCGATCGCAAGGGAGCTCGGTGGCGCCGTACGTTTCCTGATCGTGGGGGAAAAAGGGCTCCGGACGTTCCTCTGCCCGAAACCGATGGATATGCACGGCGCCGAGGTCGCATGCGTCGGACACGTTTCCGCCGAGGAGCTTCCCCGCTACTACGCGACGGCGGACGTCTTTTGCTCTCCGGCGACGGGCCAGGAGAGCTTCGGCATCGTGCTTCTCGAGGCGATGGCCTCGGCAGTGCCGATCGTGGCGTCGGATATTCCCGGCTATCGCACCATTCTGACGCATGGACGCGAGGGGCTCCTGGTTCCACCGAAGGATCCGGGCAGGATCGCGCAGGCGATCGTGGCACTCGCACGCGACGGCGGAATGAGGAAAGAGCTCGCTCTGCGCGGAAGAGAGAAGGCGATCCGCTACGACTGGCCGATCATTGTCCGCCGGCTCGAGGAGATCTATCACGGCGTTCTCGGCAGCGAGACGATCAGGCTCGAAGAGGAACCCAGTTACTCCCGGGCGAATACGTGAATCAGCAAACCGCAAAGCAGCTTCCGATCGCGTTCTTCACGATGTTTTGGGCCGCTCAAGCCGTATCTCTTTTCGGCGACAGGCTCAACAACTTCTCCTTGATGGCGATCATCAACAACTTCTCCGACAATCCCTCTATGACGCTGGCGAAATTGTACCTCGCTATGACGCTGCCACTGTTCCTGCTGGCACCCATCATCGGAGCGCTCGTCGACAGGCTCAACAAATGCTGGATTCTGGTCTGCACCGACCTCTGCCGGGCCGCGCTCGCGTGCATGATTCCCATGCTGTTCATCAAGACGAACGATTTTTTCCCGGTCATGGCGATCGTCTTTCTCCTTTCTACCGGAAACCTCTTCTTTCTCCCGGCGAAGTCCGCGCTCATTCCGGAGCTCGTTTCCCGCGAGCAGCTTCTCAAGGTCAACTCGATCCTCTGGGCCGCCGGGATTGCCGGCGTCGTAGGCGGTTTTCTCGGCGGCGGGATCATCTACGATTTCTTCTCGTGGCCGGCTTGCTTTTACCTGGACGGGGTGAGCTACCTGATATCGGCTTCCCTCATTTTCGGAATTGCCCTGCACGGCATGAGAAACAGAGTCGCTGAGCCGAGCAAGAAAACCTATCACCCCGACCTGCTCAAGGCTCTGCTCGAAGGGATTCACGCGATCCGGACGTCGCCGCAGCTTCTGAGGCCGCTCGGCGTCCAAAGCCTGCTCTTCGTCGGGGGCGGCGGCTTCTCGGTGCTCGTGCTTCCGATGATAAAGGAGGTCTCGCCGCCGGGGAGCTCGCTTCCGCTGAGCGCCTCGGGGCTTTCGCTCGGCCTCGGGATGGGAGCAGGCTCCCTCGTTTCGAGCCGGCTCAAGCTCGGAACCGAGGCAAAAGAGAGATTCGAGGCGGCGTTCTTCGCCGTCGTGCTGCCGGCGACCCTGGCGATCGGTGTCGGGCACGGCATCAAGGCGATTCTGGTCGGTGCCTTTCTCGCCGGGCTCGCCGCTTCCCCGCTGCTCGTCATCGCTGAATCGGAGCTCCAACGGGAAATCCAGGAATCAATGCGCGGACGCGTCTTCGCCTTCCGCGAGATCATCACAAAGAGCTTCTTTATCGCCTCTTCCTTTCTGTTCTCGTGGCTCGCCGGATTCACGGGCAAAAACGTGCTTGTTCTCGCCCTTGGTCTTTTTCTTGCATGCGCCGGCATTCTCTGGATAACCATGGTTTCGAGACGCGCGAAATCGCGCATAGATGGAGACTCAGGGGGTCAGGATGCAGATCACTGAAAAGATACTGAGAGAGGTCTTCAATCGCCTGCTCAACACCGAGCCGAAGGATGAGGTCGTCCAGAAGCTCACAATGGTGGTCGAGGGAATGATGGAGAAGTTCCAGGGCACATTCGAGCTCGACACCGTGCAGAAACAGAACACATTCCGCGCGATCGTCTGCAGCATGCTCGTGCACGGCTGGGGGGTCGGGATGCATCCGTTCAACCACCCCGACAAAAACCTCGACGGCGCGAGCGTGGATGTGCGCGTGAGCAAGGATATCCTCATCCCGCTCGAGCACATCAAGGCGCTCCGCTACGTTCAGAAGGACGAGCATGGACGCGTGAAGAAGGTTCTCTTCGAGCCGGACCAGGACGAGCGTGTTCGTGCTCAGGTCGACAAACTGCTCGACAAGATAGCCCGTGAGAAATGGGGGGACACCTAGAGGCTAGCCGCCGCCGTTGAAGGGGTTGATCCTCTCGATCTCCAGCAGGCGGCCTCCGTCCTTGTACTCGACCCTGTTCATGAGCTCCCGCATCAGGTATATTCCGCGGCCGGAAGGTTTGTGCAGATTCTCCTGCTTTTTCGGGTCGCGCTCTTCCTGGCTCTGGAACCCCTCCCCCTCGTCCTCCACCTGCGCAAAGAAACGGTGCGAGCTCACGTAGATGCGAATGTGAACCTTGCGATCCTCCCTGTTCTTGTTACCGTGCACGATCGCGTTGCTCAATGCTTCGTCCATGACGAGCGGCAGGTTGACCTTGCTGTCCTCGGGCGGGAATCCGAATTCGTTCGCAAGAAACGATACGAGCCTGTTGACGCCCAGGATGCGCGACAGCTTGCTCGGAATGAGGAAGTCGAGGCGGACCTGGCCTTCCTTGATGACATCGGCGTCGCGCGGAAACGGGATCGTGTTGCTCGATCGTCCGTTCAGAACCTGATTCACCTCACCCTTGGTGAAAGGTGGCTGGAGAACGGCGTTGACGCCGAGAGCGAGGTACGTGAGGTAATCCTTCTCGCTGCACTCGGCCGCGATCACGTAGAGCGGGCTCTCGAGGCGGGCAAGGCGCACGAGCCTCGTTTTCCTGGAGTCGAACCTACGCTTCGGAAGAAACATGAGGAGATTCGACAGAGCGTCACCTTCGGCCTTGACGGCCTTGAGGAATTTGGAGAAAGTGTCGAATTCCTTGACGGTAACATCCGCCGGCAGCTTGGCTGAGGCGAAAAACTCATCGCGGAGTCTTGGCTGCAGATTCAGAATGCTGAGTGAGATTCCTTCCACGTTCACAACTCAGAACACCTTCCGCCCATCGGCGAGAATCTCGTTCAGAGCATCACGGAAGTAATCGGTCGATTCGACTACGTTTGGACCGACCTTCTCCTTGTAAGCCTCCCAGGCCTTTTTTATCTCGGGACCGAGCACCGTCATGAGATCGCCGTCGGCTAGTCCCTTGTCCCGCTTGTCTTTGTTGTAAACGAGAATATCACTGACGAAGACGCGCGCCAATCTTTTTGAGCGTTCCTTTTTCTTCCGGGCCTCGGGATCCTCGGCAGCCTTCTCCCGCACAGCCGCCTTGGGAACATCATCCTGCAAGACGGACTCTTCCTCCAGCGGCTGTCCCATTCGCCCTGCGAGCGCGGAGACCGACTGCTCGAGCGAAGCCCACTCGCTCTTCGCAGACTCGACGACCGGCGCCTCCCCAAGGAATTCGCTCGAAGACGTCTCGAACACCGACCGGTCGACGGCCGGCATGAGCCGCCAGACTTTGCGGCACTTCGGACATCTCACGCGGATTCCCCGGTCGGGCACCTTCTCGTCGTCGAGGAGGTATTTCGTGTGGCATCCATCGCATGTGACGATCATCGTCCTGTTCCTCCGGATGAATTCCCCGCTGGACCCCGCTCCTGAAGCTCCAGCTCCCTGGAGATGCCGTTCATCGCCTCGATCGAGACGGAAAAGAACTCGTGCAAATCGAGACCCAGCTCGCTACAACCTGCAATCGCCTCGCGGTTTGCACCCGCTGCGAACCGCTTCTCCTTGTATCGCTTTCCCACGAAATCGGCGTCTATGCCCGCCAGCGACTTCGATGGGTGCATGAGGGCTGATGCAACTATTAAGCCAGTTGCTGGATCGATGCAGCATATCGCCTTGTCCATGAGAGAGTTGCGCTCGCGATGCCCCGCATGGGCCAGGACCGCGTCCTTGACCTCTTGGGGAACGTCCAATCCCGCGAGCATATCGATTGTGAGGCGCCCGTGGAGCTCGGGGGAATTCATCGTCCGCTCGTAGTCGAGGTCGTGCAACAGCCCGGCGAGCCCCCAGAGGTCCTCGCTCTCGCCGAACCGTCTCGCAATCGCGCGCATGATGACCTCTACGGCGAGCGTGTGTTTGACCAGATTCTTCTTCGTTAGATTTCGGTTGACTAGCTCCAATGCATCGTCTCGGCTAAGCACACTGCCTCCTCATCCGATTTCGGCCAGCTCCATCCTCGGCTTGTAGTGCTCCCTGAAATATGCGGCGAGCGATCTGTTCTGAAAATGCGAGAGCTCCGGATCTCGCTGGAGCAGCCTATCGCTCTCGTCCCATGAAAGCTGGACGAGCTCGTGATCGCTGAGGGGATTGATCAGCTTGAACTGGGGGTAGCCCGACTGGCGGAACCCCCAGATCTCCCCGGGACCGCGCAACCTGAGATCCTCCTCGGCCACCTGGAACCCGTCATCGTGCGAGGCGAAGAAAGAGAGCCTCTCGAGAGCGCCCGTGCCTGCATCCCCGCTGAGAAGCAGGTAGCAGACTCCATCGTTCCCGCCCCGGCCGACGCGCCCGCGAAGCTGATGAAGCTGCGCGAGGCCGAACCGTTCGGGGTGGTTCACGAGAAGAACCGAGGCGTTGGGAATGTCGACTCCAACCTCGATGACGGTGGTCGTCACGAGACCCAGGATCTGTCCGCGTCTGAACAGATCGATCGCCCTCGATTTTTCCTCGAAGCTCATTCTCCCGTGCAGAAGACCGAGCGGGAACTCGGCTAGCTCCTCGCGCTGTAATCTCTCGAACTCCTCGGTGGCCGCGAGAAAATCGCTCCGCTCGCTTTCCTGAACGAGAGGGTAGAGGATGAAGGCCTGGCGGCCGCTCCTGAACGCGGCGCGGAGCTCCTCGTAAACGCTCTCGCGCTCCTCCGCCGCTACGAGCCGCGTCAGAACATTCCGTTTTCCCGCCGGAAGCTCGTCGATTATCGAAAGGTCAAGGTCCCCATACACGGTCTGAGCGAGACTCCTCGGAATCGGTGTCGCGGTCATGACGAGGAAATGCGGCAGAATCTCCCCCTGGCCGAATTTCGCCCGCTGCTTCACGCCGAAGCGATGCTGTTCGTCGATGACGGCGAGCCCGAGCTGCTTGAACGAAATGACCTCTTGGATGAGCGCGTGCGTGCCAACGACGAGATCGATTTCTCCGGCGCCTATCTCCGCCTGGATGCGCTGCTTATCGGCCCTAGGGCTCGAGCCGATCAACAAAGCGATTCGCAACCCCAGACCCTTGCAGTAGTCCTTCGTGCGCTCGAAGTGTTGAAGGGCGAGAATCTCGGTAGGTGCCATGAAAGCCGACTGGTAGCCCTTGTCGAGAGCGAGCATCATCGCGGCCAGCGCGACGACGGTCTTGCCCGATCCGACCTCCCACTGGAGGAGTCTGTTGAGCCCTCCCTTCTCGACGTCGCCTCGGATCTC
>JAQTVX010000289.1 GCA_028706585.1 Candidatus Krumholzibacteriia bacterium
ATGAAGACAGGCTTGAACAAGCTTCGACTGATGCTCTCCGCGGCCTTGGCGGCCGCCGCTCTCTGCCAATCGTGCGTCGGGGACGTGGCGACGCCGGAAGTGGAATCGGACGACTGGATAGATATCCGGACACCTCCAATCGTGAATATCACCGCGAACGCCATCGTCTCGGACGGGCAAGGCAGGCTCTATCTGGGCGGGGATGAATATGTTCCCCTATGGCGCTCCACCGATGACGGACTGATGTGGACGGAAAAATCCACGGGGCTCAAACCTTACTGTGCCGTGACGGCCCTTGCCGTAAAAGGAGGAGAAACCGTCTTCGCCGCCCTCAATGGGGGAGGCGTCTTCGTCTCCCGCAACCATGGCGACAGATGGACACAGGTCAACAACCATCTGACGGATCTCAACGTTCTATCGCTGACCATCGCCGCCGACGGCCAGATAATAGCCGGCACGTACAGCGGTAAAATATTCCGCTCGATCGACGACGGCGGCGTATGGGTCGAGGCGGAAGACGATTCGATCGGGGCAGCGGTGAGGGCTCTCGTCACCGATTCCGCCGGCACCATATACGCAGGGACCTCGGGGGATGGCGTCTTTTTCTCCGCGGACAGCGGCC
The DNA here is from genome assembly GCA_028706585.1 of Candidatus Krumholzibacteriia bacterium. Taxonomy (GTDB): domain Bacteria; phylum Krumholzibacteriota; class Krumholzibacteriia; order Krumholzibacteriales; family Krumholzibacteriaceae; genus SSS58A. The sequence goes on from JAQTVX010000289.1 coordinate 623, forward strand.
GGACGTGGACGGCGTCGTCCAGCGGTCTGGGGGATCCTTTCATCTATTGCCTTGCGATTGACAACGAAGGATATATTCTCGCGGGCTCGGGGTTGTTCAAGAGGATATACCGGTCCGCGGGAGCTGGAGAGCCGTGGGTCCGAATCGATGGGGGCGCGATCTCTGGCTACATCCGCACGATAGCGACGGATCGAACTGGGAACATATTCGCCGGCACGTCCGGATGCGGCGTGTTCTGCTCGCGGGACGGAGGCGATTCCTGGGAGAGAGGGGAAACCGGTCTGCAGGGGCTTTCCGTCGGCTCGCTTGTGTGCGCGGACGACGCTATGCTGGCCGGAACGGCGAGCTACGGTGTTTTTCGCTCGATCGACGGGGGAAATACCTGGAGCCCGGCGAGAAATTACTCCCCTACCGATCCCCACCAGTATGAGAGCCTCCGTTCACCCAATTACCTCTCGGTGGACAGCTGCGGCACCTACTACCTATTCAATAAGTACTGGCTTCTCAGATCCAGAGACGCCGGCGAAACGTGGGTCAGGGCCTGCTACGTGCTCTGGGGAGCTCTGTATTGTCTCGCCATCCATCCGAATTCCTCGCTTATCGCCGGCACCTCTCAAGGCATCTACATCTCGACCGACTCGGGTGAGAGCTGGTCGGAAGCATATATGTCTTCGTCCGGCTCGTTGAGAGTCCACGCACTCGAAGTAGCGAGAAACGGCGCGATATTCGCGCGAACCGAAGACGGCGTCATACGATCGGAGAACGGGGGCACCTTCTGGACGAATGTACTCAGCGAGGCAACGGTCACGTCAATAGCCACGGGCGCCGGCGGCTGCGTCTATCTCGGCACGAACTATCAAGGCGTATTGGGATCGAGCGACGACGGCGATACGTGGCGACGCATGACGGACAGTCTCACGGTCTACTCGATCGCCGCCGATCGCGTGGGAAATGTGTTCGCCATATCGAATAATGGGATGCTCTGCTCCAGCGACGGGGGCAATACCTGGAAGACAATTCAACTTGGCGAAGACCACTATTGGCCAATCTTTGTTTACAACATGGTCGCGGCTCCCGGCGGAGAGGTCGCGGTAGTTTTTGACGGCGAGGGAAAGCTCTATATATCAGAGGATTGCTTTTCGAGCTGGAAGACGGTTCCCGTCCCTTACACCGATTCTTCCATATCTTTAAGCCCCGACGGCCACCTCTTCATCAGCGAACAATCAAGTCCCGGCCTGCATCGAAGCAGAGAGCCTCTATTCTGAACTGGGGATCCTGCTGTCCCGACCTGTATGCGGGACGTTTCGCATGGCTTCCTCATGATTCGAGCATGGCCCTCCTGTACCGTAGATCCCTCTCAACCCGAGTCAGTCCATACGCCCACTTGACAGAACTCGCAGTCCGGCAGAAACTGCCAAGCGGGGTTACGAATTCCAAAAGACACCTAAACAGAGGGGGAGCGTATGAGGCGCATTAGCATTGCTATCATGGCTCTCATTTTTCTCATGCTTGCCATTCCTCCGATAACCGCGCAGGGAGGAGTAGGTCTCCGTTTGTTCGGCGGGGGTACGAAGATTGCAGCTGGGGATTTTGCCGCCGCCTTGAATGGCGGCACCGAATCAGAAAGCAGTAGCTTGCTTGTCGGAATCGGCATCTATGCGGGCAGCGGGCAGATTGAGTACTCACTCTCCTGGTACAACTTCCAACTGGAAAGCAGCACAACAGGATCGACTCCATCACGGGGTTCTTCAAACCAATTTATGTTGCATCTCGCCATTCGGCCACTTGAGTTGGGAAGATCCACCGGCATAGCCGTTCTCTGCGGGTTTGCTGTGGGGGTCGGGGAATCGGAGGCGACACTAGCGGGCCAGAGGTTCAGTGGATTTGTCCTGCAGCCCGAGATAGTAATGGACCTGCCCCTTACGTCTTCCGAAGAAGGAACTGAGCGCGACGGGAAGTTCTATCCGCGTACGATACTTTCTCTTGATATACGAATAGGGATGCGATCGGCGACGTTATCAAAGACATATGAGGAAGACGGCCCCCAGCTCGACTGGAGCGGAGCGTATTGTTCAATAGGATTGTCTTTTTACTTCAACCCTCGGTGATGCAAGGCTGGTTCTATAAAGAACCCACGGGCCAACGAAGGGTAGATGGCAGCTGCGCGGTGCATTAACGTGCAGCTTTCCACATTCCGCTCTATCAGTTGTCTCTATTCTCCCCCTCCTTCTCGCTATAACTGACCGACCATGTTATAACAACACCCCTATTGAATATGATAGAATCGCTGCTAGTGGACATACTGCCATCAGCTGTTTTTGCAATGAGCATGTGAGTGCCCGGGCGGACATGGGTCGTGCAGAATAACCCTCCTCCAGGTAGAACCGGGCCACAGCCGAGATTGTTCTCATTATCCACATAGAGATAGAGCGCAAAGGGAGTGTCGTTAACCAGCACCGCCTGTGCCCATCCCGGATCTTCCTGTGCTTGGCCGAGAACAGGACTAAAGATTGCGAACGCCAGAAACAGCA
>JAQTVX010000290.1 GCA_028706585.1 Candidatus Krumholzibacteriia bacterium
GAAGAACCTCGGAGTTCACACCGAGATGTTTTCGGATGGCCTCATTGACCTGGTCGAGTCGGGCGTCATCACGAATCTCAAGAAAACGCTTCACAACGGCAAGATCATCGCGACCTTCTGTATGGGAACGCAGCGCCTCTACGACTTCGTGGACGATAACCCGCTAATTGAGTTCCACCCTTGCGATTACACGAACGATCCTTACCTCATAGCGCGGAACGATCAGATGGTGTCGATCAACGCGGCGATACAGATAGATCTCACGGGGCAGGTCTGCGCCGACTCGATCGGAGAGTACTTCTACGCCGGAATAGGCGGCCAGGTAGATTTCGTGCGCGGCGCGGCCAGATCGAAAGGGGGAAAGCCGATCATCGTTCTCCCCTCGACCGCGAAGAAGGGAACGGTGTCGCGCATCGTGGCGTTTCTCGATCAGGGCGCCGGCGTCGTCACCTCGCGCGGCGACGTGGCGTACGTCGTGACGGAGTACGGAATCTGCAACCTGCACGGACGAAACCTCCGCGAGCGCGCGCTGGGACTCATCAGCATCGCGCATCCCGACTTCCGCGACGACCTCCTCAACTACGCGAAGCAGCGCCGCCTCGTCCATCTCGATCAGATGCCGCTCACTGTGGCGGGCCGTTTCTACCCCGAGCAGTATGAGCGCAAGACCGCGATCGGTGACAAGACGATCTTCTTCAGGCCGATCAAGCCCACCGACGAAGCGATAGAGCGCTCGTTCTTCTACTCGCTCAGCGACGAAACGATCTATTACCGCTTCTTCAATATCGTGAAGACGATGCCTCACGAGAAGCTCCAGCCCCTCGTCAATATAGATTACCGTGATGAGATGGCGATCGTTGGCCTCATCGGGGAGCCGGGAGACGAGGAGATGATAGCCATAGGACGATTCAAGCTCGACCGCGCCGATGATTACGCCGAGATCGCGTTTGTCGTGCACGACCGCTGGCAGAACGCAGGCATCGGAACCTACCTCATGCGCACGCTCATAGAAATTGCCCAGGATATGGGGGCGCACGGCTTCAAGGCGGACGTGCTCGCCGAAAACAAGAAAATGCTCCACGTCTTCCATAAATGCGGTCTTCCGATCCATAGCATTCTCGATGAGGGCACGTACTCCATTCGGATAGATTTCACGACGGAGAGGAGAAAACCCGTTGACCGGCGGCAGTAAGGAGCCGGCGGTATTCGTCAATTCGAGCCGTCTCGGCGCCTTTCGTTTCAGCCCGGAACATCCCTTCAATCCCGAACGGGTCACCCGCGTCTTCCACATGTGCGAGGCGCGCAGTCTGCTGTCTGGCCCGCGCGTCAGCGTCGTCGACGTGGAGACGGCGGAAGACGGGCTCCTCGCTCGTTTTCACACGCCGGAGTACATCGAGGCGCTGAAGCGCGCCAACGGAGGCACGGAGATCGATGTCGAGATGCTTCACCACGGGATCGGCTCCGCCGAGAATCCCATCTTCAAGGGCGTTTACGATTTTTCGGCGCTCTCGGCTACGGCCAGCCTCGTCGCGTCGCGGCGGATTCTCGCCGGTGCCGACACGGCGTTCAATCCGTGCGGCGGCTTTCATCACGCCCATCCGGACAGGGCTTCGGGCTTTTGCTACGTGAACGACATCGCTATCGCCATCGACGAGCTCCTCGCGGCCGGGATGAGGGTCGCCTACGTCGATATCGACGCCCATCACGGGGACGCGGTGCAGGAGGCGTACTACGAAACGCCGGCCGTTCTCACAATATCCGTGCACGAGACGGGGAAGACGCTCTTTCCGTGGGGCGGATCCGAGCAGGAGATCGGTCTCGGAGCGGGCAAAGGCTACAATGTGAACGTTCCGCTCGAGCCGGGCGCCGACGACGACGTGTTCCTCGTGGTATTCAGGGAGATCGTGATGGAGGCGCTGCGCGTTTTCCGGCCCGACGTGATCGTCGGCCAGTTCGGCACCGATACGTTCGCCACGGATCCCCTTACGCACCTCAGGTTCACGAACAACGGATACATCCAGGCGATAGAGCTTCTCCATGCGAGCTACCCCCGCATCCTCGCCCTGGGGGGCGGAGGTTACAACATGCGGGACGTCGAGCAAGGCTGGACGCTTCTCTGGGCTGAGCTCGCCGGTCTCGAGCTCGAGCCGGGCTATGGAGGATCCCTCGGCGGCGTTTTCCTGATGGATTCATCCATTCCCGGGTCGAACCTGAGGGACATGCACGTTTACACGACCGGGCCGGAGAAGGATCGGCTCATGGCGAGCGCACGGGAACTCGTTCGGAATTTCGAGATTGAGATCGAACCGTTGATCAGACGGGGGCAAGCGAAGAATTGATTTGAATATCCTACCTCCATTTGATTAATTTCCTGGGCACTGCCGGATCCTCGGAACTTCGGCCCCGGCCAATCTGGCCATACATATAAGGATGCATCGATGAAGGATCTCGTCATATTGGAATCGGAGCTCGACGCCCTGCTCGGCGCCGTGCGCGCGTCGGGAGCCTCGAAGGACCTCGAGGCGAATCTCGTCGCCGCCGTCGAAGCGGTCCGCTCGGGAAATGCATCGGATGAAGAGACGTTTCTGCGGCTTCTCGAAGATGTTATCCGCCGGTCGAAGCCGCCCGTTCTCTCGCTCAAGTGGGAGGAGGCGTGGGGGAACCTCTTTTCGCGCACCATCGGGGCGATCCTCGACTCCGAAAGACGCTCGCGTATTCTCATATCCCGCCTCGCCGGAAGCGAACCGCTGCCCGACGGAGCCGGGAAGGAATGCGTCCTCTGCATAAACCCCGGCTCGACCTCGACGAAGCTCGCGCTCTACCGGGGGCTCGACCTCGCCGCGTCCGAAGAAGTGCACCTTCCGCCGGATTACCCGGACAGCATAGACAACCGCACGAAGGCGATCGTGGCTTGGGTGAAGGCGCACGGGATCGCCGCGGGCGATCTCGCCGGGATTGCGTGCAGAGGAGGCTTCATCGCATCGGTGCCGACCGGAACCTACGAGGTCTGCCCCGAGATGGTGGAGGACCTTGAAAAGCCGAGGATCGTGCACGCCTCCAACATGGCGATCCCGATCGGGCTCAGGCTCAAGGAAGAGTTTGGTGGAAGCGGCAGCCTCCTCTTGACCACGACCGATG
>JAQTVX010000291.1 GCA_028706585.1 Candidatus Krumholzibacteriia bacterium
CTGAACCCCGCGAGGTCCCGCCTCTCGGTGAGAATCGTCGAAACGGAGACGCCATAGCGCTCCACGCTCGGAAAATTATCCGAGATATCCTTCCAAGCCTTGGCCTGGAGGCTCAGCCAGTCTGCCGCGCCGACTCGGGCCGTGCACTCGATTCCCCTCGCGGTCTTCTCCGGCGCCCGCTGCGGACGGACCTCGGGCATCTCGACGACTCCCGCGAACATCTGCACCTGCCCTTCCTTTAGCGGCTCCGGGGGAAGGTTGACGGACGGGCTATAGATCATGCTCTGGGTGCATCCGGTGATGGCCAGCGCCGAGGCGAGCGCGAAGCAAGCGAGAGCGAGGCACCGAACGTGGCATCCTACCATCTGAGGGACCTCCATGAAGCTGGACAATGCTGCTTCGGAATGTGCATGAATTGCGCGAGCTTACAACAGCCGCGCCCGCGCTTCAAGCTGCAAATGCCCGGCCGCCGGGCCGGGTCGGACGAAAGGCAGGTAGTCGCAAATTGCGACAACCTCAAACTGAGCCCCTTGCCAGAAAAGAAGTTACAAACTTGAAGTTGCATTTTGCGACATCAAGCGGCGGGCGGGGCGGTCGACGAAAGGTCCCCTACGCCTTCACCGAGCATGGCGCAAACGCGGCGGCAAACCATGAGTGCCGTGCTATAATCCATCCCGCGCTGCCGGCACCAGGCATGATAGGAGGAAATAGTCATGAAGCTTTTCGCGGCCGCGGCCGCTTCTATTTTCGCGCTCTGTCTCATCGTCCCTGCGTGCTGCTCGGGGGCGGGCGGGGATCAGTTCCCCTGGAACGCGCGGTATGATTTCATTCGCGGCGTTCCGTCGATCACCTTCCACAACTGTCACGGGGTCATGGCGGGCAGCTACCCTGACGGCCGCGAGACGGTCGAGATCGGCTTCGATGACGCGTGCGGCTATCTCGGGCACGTCTGCATCTGCACCGCGGGGGGATACCGCATCGCCCAGATCGCGGTCGACACGCTGCAGGCCGGCGGCGCCCCGCTCGAGAAGGGCGAGTTCGTTCTCATCGCGAGCAGGGACAACGCCGTCTCCGACGTCGTGGCGTTCGTTCTCGGAAGCCCGAGGAGAAACGACCCTGAGAAGAATCAGCACTTCATCGACGAAAGCATCGAGACCGCGAAGAGGGAATATGTCTACTACGTCGCCTATCGGCCGCTGAAGAGGGCGGTGCGCGTCATCTACCGCAAGCATCTCCTCGTCGGAAACGAGATGATGGATCGGCTGTGGAAGATCGAGACGGCGGCCGAGGAGGATCCCGCATCCGTCAGCGAGAGCGACATGACGCTCTACCGCGGCGCGATGGCGGACATGGTGCGCGACGTTCTCCTCGGAAACAGGCCGGGGCTCTTCGAGGCGGCCGCGATCGACTACGACGAGTTCCTCGCGCATCTTGGTCGGATGAAATCGGAGGTGCGCTGAGCACGGGCCCCGCCGCTGGGCCCATGCGATTGAACGGGAGGATTTTCGTTGACAGGGCGGATATTGCTATTTAAACTTAAGCTATAACTTTTAATAGCGGGCGGCCATATGAAACTTGCTTTAATAAAGGAATCCCGGCAATGAAACGCGGCGCGACGAGTCGATACGAGATTCGAGACGTCGGAGGTGAACGGGTGCGGGCCTTCGTGCCGTCGCCGCTTCCGCCCCGTCCGCCGATCGCCCTCCAGGGATCGCTCCATCTGAAGCTCGAGCAGGCGCTTCTGGCTCTCGGACGCCTCGACGGCCTCTCCACCCTGCTTCCCGATATGTCGCTCTTCCTCTACACGTATGTACGCAAGGAGGCGGTGCTCTCGTCCCAGATCGAGGGCACACAGTCGTCGCTTTCCGATCTGCTCCGATTCGAGTGGGAAACGGTCCCCGGAATGCCGATGGACGACGTCGTCGAGGTATCGAACTACGTGGCGGCCATGGAGCACGGCATGAAGCGGCTGCGGGGCGGTTTCCCCATCAGCAATCGCCTTATCCGAGAGATTCACGAAACGCTTCTCTCCCGCGGGCGCGGAAGCGAAAAGGCTCCCGGCAACTTCCGCCGATCGCAGAATTGGATCGGAGGGACGCGGCCCGCCAATGCGATCTTCGTGCCGCCGCCGCCCGAGACCGTGGCGGCCTGCATGTCGGATCTAGAACGATTCCTGCACGCCGAGAATCACGGTCTCCCGGTTCTGGTCAAAGCAGGGCTCGCGCACGTGCAATTCGAGACTATTCACCCGTTTCTCGATGGAAACGGGCGTGTGGGCCGCTTGCTCATCACTCTGCTGCTGTGCGACGCCGGAATGCTTCGGGAGCCGCTTCTCTATCTGAGCCTCTATTTCAAGGAGCGCAGAGCCGAGTACTACCGTCTGCTGAACAAGGTGCGCAAGGACGGAGACTGGGAGGCGTGGCTGGAATTCTTCCTCGCGGGCGTTCGACAAACGGCTGATGACGCGGTTGCGACCGCTCGGAGCCTCGTCGACCTCTTCGAAAAAGACCGGCGGCGCATCCAGCAAAGTGGCCGCGCTGCGGGATCCGCGCTGCGGATTCATCAAGCGTTGATGGAGCGCCCCATCATCTCGCTTCCCGAGGCAAGCCGCAGGGCCGGCATATCGTTTCCAACAACTTCCTCGGGGATGAGGCTTCTCGGAGAGCTCGGCATCGCGAAAGAGCTTACGGGGAAGAAACGCGATCGTCTGTTCGCGTACAAACGCTACATCGCCCTCCTCAACAAGGGAACGGAGCCGCTGTAACGATTCGTGCTAGATTTGGAAGAGATACTGCAGCTTCAGGAAGAACTGCCGCTGGCTGAGCTCCCACGCATCGTGCCCGTCTTCATTGAGATCGAGCTCGCTGTAGTTGTGCGTCGAGCCGAAGTAGAACAGCGTGAGCGAGTTGATCCGGTAGGTCACTAGCGGATCCATATCCCACGTCTTGTAGCGGTCGTTGTACTGCGACACGAACCGCATCGAGAGCTCCCTCGTGAGCTGCAGCGAGATGCGCGACCATAGAACGGATTGCGAGAACAGCCTCTCGCCCGAGTCCACACCGTCGCTGCGGATGTAGTTGTAGGACAGCGAGAGCACCAGCCGGTCGATGGGCTTGATTTCGGCGTCGGCCCCC
>JAQTVX010000292.1 GCA_028706585.1 Candidatus Krumholzibacteriia bacterium
TTTCCTTGGGGTCACCCCCACTGGGCGTTACCCAGCACCCTGCCCTGTGGAGCCCGGACTTTCCTCGAGCGCCTATTCGGCGCCGCGATCACCCCATCTGCTTTGCCGTCGCTGCGGAGCGAATATAGCACGGCGAGCTACAAAGGTAAAGCGTGAAGACCAGCCGGCCTCCAGCGTGCGTCGCGTATGCTGCCGGAATCTTGAGCTCTCATGAGTCGACGACGCTGTTGAGAGCCTTGTTGGCGAGGCGGTCGGCCTCACGGTTATTCTCACGCGCCACGTGCTCGAACGAGCACCGCGAGAAATGTCTCGAATGGGCCCCCACCTCGCGCGCGAGCGATTCAAGCTCCACGTTCTTAATCCGGTAGATACCGGTGAGCTGCTTCACCACGAGCTCGCTGTCGAGACGAACGGTGACGGCGCGCACTCCGAGCTCGCGGGCGATCTTCAATCCCTCGATCACCGCGCGGTATTCGGCGACGTTGTTCGTCGCGCGTCCGATTCTCTTGCCGGTGGAATAGAGCTCCTCGCCCGATGCGAGGTAGATGATCACGCCGATCGACGAAGGCCCCGGGTTGCCGCGCGAAGCGCCATCGACATGCAGTATCGCGTGCTCGACCGCATGCAGCTTTGCCTTCGCGGAGCCGGCGCGCGCACCCCCGCCGCCGACCGAGGGCTTGATCTCAAGCGAATCTGCTAGGCTCTCGAGCGCCTCGCTCGCCTCCGTTTTGGACGAATAGCCGGAAGGCTTCCAGCTCTCATCGAGATTTGTTCCCTTTGCGAGAGACTTGAGAAGGGCTTTGATACGTTTCATAGGCATCTGGCGGCATCGAGCTATTTGGACTCGTAGTAGACGAGGATTCTTCCGCACACCTCGCACTTCAGAATCTGATCGTTCCTTCGCACCTCGTGCGCCGTCTGCGGGGGCACCCGCGAGTAGCAGCCCTGGCAGATGTCCCCGACGAGATTCGCGACGCCCGAATCCCCCTTCGCCACGAGGATCCGGCCATAGAGCCGGCGCACGCCTTCGGATATGTGCGGGAGAATGCGAACCTTCTCGTCCCCGAGAATCTTCAGGGCGTCGTCGGTCACGCTCATCTCCTGCTCGAGCTTCTCCTTCTCGGCTACGAGCTTGTTCTTTTCGCTGTTGATCTTGTTGGTCATCGCCGCGACCTCCCCTCTCCGCACCTCCCCATCCTCGAGGATCACGAGCATCCGTTCCTCAGCCTGATCGATCTTCTTGCTGATATACTCGATCTCGGCATTCATTGCCTTGAATACCTTGTTGTCCTTGACGACATTCTGATCTTCTTTCTTCTTGGCGAGCTCGGCTTGATGCGCCTTGATCTCCTGGTCGATGTGCCGTTTCTCCGTATCGAGCTTGTCCAGGATTTGTTTGGTCTCGTTGAGATCGTCATCCATCTTCCTGAGCTCACGGTCGATCGCCTTGATGCGTGGAGGAATGTTTCCCAGCATCCGCTTCTTCTCTTTGATCTCCATGTCCTTCTTTACGATTTGGATGAGGTACCGGATATCCTCCTCGACAACCGGCATAGATCTTCCTTTCTCAAAAAAAGAATGCTTCCCATGAGGGAAGCATTCACCCTATCGCATAATGAGGAACCGGCCTGTGCAGTCGCGGTTCCCCCGGTGATTTTTCAAAGGTTCGATGACTCGAAACATGCATGCCTCTCGGGACGCACGGACGATGAATCACAGTAAAGAAGGGATGCTACAAGATGCCGAAAAGCAGGTCAAGAAATTTTATTCGCGGGGCGCATCGCCCACAATCGCGCCCGGTCCGGCCCGCGATCAGATATCGCCGTCGCTATCCAGGCTCTGGAGAGAGGTGTAATCGTACGAGAAATCCCTCAGCGTCCAGGTGGCGCCGCCATCTCTGGTCTGCAGCAGAATCGAATGCTTGTAGTACATATCCCCATCCTGCTCGTCTGCTGCGCGTCCGGCGACCCATCCGTTGTTTTCGTCGATGAAGTATACGCTCCTGAGATCCTTTATCCGATCGTCGTCCGGCGTCACGTTTTCCCAAGTTATCCCGCCGTTCTTTGTCCTCAGAATCGTTTTACCACCGACCGCGAAACCATACTCAGCGGACAGGAATTGGAACTTGCGAACGGTAGCCGCGGCGATCTGCGTTTCCCAGCTCTCTCCTCCATCCATCGTTTTCATGATGACGCCTCCGCCGGCCCAACCCGTCGTCCCGTCGACGAACGTAATCGTGAGAACCGTCCTGAGTGCCGAGGCCTTGGCGCCCTCGACGACCGCCCAGCTCGCTCCCCCATCCGCAGTGCTGTACAGAATCGACGGATCTGATTCCATGTAAGAGCTTCCAAGGAGGAATCCCGTTTCCTCATCCGGGAAGCTCATGCTCCATGCTCCGCGACACGAAACGCTAGGAAGCCAATTGTTAATCCAGCTCCCGCCGCCGTTTTCCGTCTTGTAGACGCCGTGATAACCCAGTGCGTATCCCGCGCTGTCGCTGAAGAACGCGAGCTGGTAGAAATCCTCATCGATCGGGAAGCCCGAAGGCTCCATCTTCGTCCACGACTGGCCCCCATCGGCCGTATGGCAGATTGAGCCGTCCTTGCCCGCGACCCAACCGTTCGAACGATCGATGAACTGAACGTCGTTGAGGCCTCCGTTCTCGATGACGGTGCCATTCCACGTCTTTCCGCCGTCGGCGGTGATGATGAAGGTTCCCAGCGCCCCCGCCACGCATCCGAAATCTCCGTCACGGAAGAAGACGTCGGTTGCGCTGCAGATGATATCATCCGAGGAGCTTTTCGTTTCCGGCGCCATGATGCGATCCTGCGAACATGAATGGATCAGAAAATAGACGGAGAGTACGATGCAGAGCGCCAGCAGAAAACTCCTCCTCAATTGCATTTTCATCCTCCGCTTGCAAAAGTGCGATTTTCACGCCATCGGAGCATCGGCGCTCCGGACCGCCACAATGCGCTATCTATTTAACTTACAATCAGTTGCGGTGCTCTACCGGCACGCGAGTTGTCACTCTCGCGGCCGCTGGGCGGCACAACAGGCATCTGCGCAAGCTTTGCGCCTGTCGCGGCAAGGGAACAGGAAATATCCGCCGG
>JAQTVX010000293.1 GCA_028706585.1 Candidatus Krumholzibacteriia bacterium
GTGAACGTCGTCAAGGCCATCGAGGACAAGAAGGGAGCCGCCGCCTAGAGCCAGAGGCGGCGCAGATCCCCGCTAGGGGATCGTATTTACACGGCGCGGCCGCGCTCCCACGTCGGGGCGATGGCGCGCCGGAGACGCGCATGAAACACTGGAAAGAGAGGTCAGAGAATGCCTACGAAGAAGAAGGATGAGGCCGCCGAGGGTACCGCGACCGAGGAACAGCAGAAGGCGAAGCCGGCCGGCGCCGGCGTCGACAAGATCGTCGGACAGATCGAAACCCTGTCGGTTCTCGAGCTCTCCGAGCTCGTCAAGGCGCTCGAGGAGCGGTTTGGCGTAACCGCGGCCGCCCCGATGGCGTTCATGCCCGGCATGATGGCCGGCGCAGCTCCGGCGGCGGCGGAGGAAGAGAAGACCTAGTTCACCCCGGTCCTCAAGGATATCGGCGCGAACAAGATCCAGGTCATCAAGGTCGTCCGTGCGATCACGGGCCTCGGTCTCATCGAGGCGAAGAAGCTCGTCGAGGACGCTCCGCAGCCGATAAAGGAAGCCGTTAACAAGCAGGAAGCGGAGGAGATCAAGAAGAAGGTCGAAGAGGTCGGCGGCGTAGTCGAAATAAAGTAGCTCTTCGTAGCTGGGAACGGCCCATAACAGGAGGGATCATTCTCAATGATCACGGTGCCTGAGCGAATCGATTTTTCCAAGATTCCGCAGGTGGTGGAGATCCCGCATCTACTGGAAGTGCAGCTCGCATCGTACGAGCGGTTCCTGCAGCGCGGCGTCCCGATGGATAAGCGGGAAAAAACCGGCCTCGAGTCGGTGTTTCATTCCGTCTTTCCGGTCGTCTCCGCGCGGGGGGAATTCACGCTCGAGTACCTCGGGTACTCGATCGGCGAGCCGAAGTACAGCGTCGCGGAATGCAAGGAGCGCGATCTAACCTACGCGGCTCCCCTGAAGGCGGCGCTCCGTCTCGTCGTGCGCGAGAACCAGGAGGGAGAGCAGGTTATCAAGGATATCATCCAGAGCGAGGTGTACCTCGGCGAGATACCCCTGATAACCGACATGGGAACCTTCATCATCAACGGCGCCGAGCGGGTGATCGTGAGCCAGCTCCACCGTTCGCCGGGAGTCGTTTTCGACGATGACTTCCATCCGAACGGAAAGCGCCTCTTCAACGCTCGAATCATCCCGTATCGGGGATCATGGGTGGAATTCACGATCGACGTGAACGACATCATGTACGTCTACATCGATCGCCGCCGCAAGCTCCCCGTGACGATCCTCCTCAAGGCGATGGGATTCGAGCCGAACTCCGCCATCATCAAGCTATTTCACCGGACCGAGGTCGTCGACCTCTCCGCGCGGGCGAGCAAGAAGGATATGGGCGTGGTGGGGCGGGTCGTCGCGGAGGACGTCGTGAGTCGCGAGACGGGCGAAGTCATCGTCGAGGCGGGAAAGCCGATCGCCGAGAACCTGCTCGAGAAAATGAAGATGGCGAAGGTCGCCAAGGTTGTTCTCATAGAGAAGGAAGGGAACGTCGAAGAAGACGTCATCATCAAGACGCTCGACAAAGATCCCACGTCCAATGGGGAGGAGGCCCTCAAGCGCTTGTACAATCTCATGCGTCCGGGGGATCCTCCGAACGCCGATACCGCCAAGGCGCTCCTCGACCGGCTCTTCTTCAATCCCAAGCGGTACAACCTCGAGAAGGTCGGTCGCCACAAGATGAACCGCCGCCTGCAAATCGACGTGCCGATCGACACGACGACGCTCACGGAGAAGGATTTTATCGCCGTCGTGGCCAATCTGATTCATCTGAAAGAGACCGACGGCACCGTCGACGACATCGATCATCTCGGCAACCGCCGTGTGCGCTCCGTGGGCGAGCTACTGGCGAACCAGTTCTCCGTCGGGCTCGCGCGAATGGCCCGGATCATACGCGAGCGCATGACGATCCAGGAGGCGGAGAGCCCCACGCCCTACGATCTCGTGAACGCGCGCACGATCAGCGCGGTGGTTCAGTCGTTCTTCGGATCGAGCCAGCTGTCGCAGTTCATGGATCAGACGAATCCGCTGGCCGAGCTCACGCACAAGCGGCGTCTCTCGGCGCTCGGCCCCGGAGGACTCACTCGCGAGCGCGCGGGCTTCGAGGTCCGCGACGTTCACTACACGCACTACGGGCGCATGTGCCCGATCGAGACGCCGGAAGGTCCGAACATCGGGCTGATCACCTCGCTCGCGACCTACGCGAGGGTGAACGAGTTCGGTTTTCTCGAGACCCCGTACCGAAAAGTCAAGAACGGCGTCGTGACGGACGAAACCGAGATGCTCTCGGCGGATCAGGAGGACAACTGGATCATCGCCCACGCGAACGCCAAGCTAGACAAGAAACGCCGGTTCGCCGAGCCCGTCGTCATGGCTCGCTATCGGGGCGATTTCGTTCTAGTCGATCCGGCCGACGTTCAGTTCATGGACGTCTCCCCGAACCAGCTCGTCAGCGCCGCGGCTGCCCTGATCCCGTTCCTCGAGCACGACGACGCGAACCGGGCGCTCATGGGTTGCAACATGCAGCGCCAGGCCGTGCCGCTCATCAAGGCGGAGGAGCCGCTCGTGGGGACCGGGCTCGAGGGGAAGGTCGCCTACGATTCCGGCGTGCTCTGCATCGCCAGGCGCGCAGGCAGGGTCGACGCGGTGACCGCGGATCAGATCCTCATCAGCTACGGCGGGAGGAAGGAAGACGAGGATCTGGACGATTTCTCGGGATTCGGCGGCGTCGACGAATACAAGCTCATCAAGTTCCAGAGATCGAATCAGGACACGTGCGTCAACCAGAAGCCGATCGTCGAGGTCGGGCAGAAGGTAAAGAAGGGCGAGGTGGTCGCGGACAGCTCCGCCACGAGAAACGGCGAGCTCGCGCTCGGTCGCAACGTGCTGTGCGCCTTCATGCCGTGGCGCGGGTACAACTTCGAGGACGCGATCATCATCAGCGAGAAGCTCGTCAAGGACGACACGTTCACGTCGATTCATATAGAAGAGTTCGAGACGCAGGTTCGCGATACGAAGGCGGGAATGGAGGAGATCACCCGCGAGATTCCGAACGTGAGCGAGGA
>JAQTVX010000294.1 GCA_028706585.1 Candidatus Krumholzibacteriia bacterium
GGCCCCCGTGCGATTCTATCCTTCAGGCTCTCTCCATCGATGCAGGCCATCGCGATAAACGTCTTTCCCTCGAACTCGTCGATCTCATGTACGGTGCAGATATCGGGATGATCCAGCGCCGCCGCGGCCTGCGCTTCCTGCAGGAAGCGCGCCTTGGCCTCCGCGTCGCTCGTGAGCTCGCTCGAGAGGAACTTGAGCGCCACGACGCGCCTGAGCTTCGTATCCTCGGCCCGGTACACGACGCCCATGCCGCCCTGGCCTAGCTTCTCGATGATTCGGTAGTGGGATATGGTCTTGCCGATCATGGTGGTTCCTCGGGGGGCATTGTAGCGGAGAAGGCATGCGGCGGGCTATATAAAACGCGGCGATCTAGTGCCCCGATGCGGCGCCGGGCCCCTTGCGGAACATGGCCTCGACCCGCCCGTGGCGGTGGGGGGCATCGCCGCCGTGGCTGTGCTCGGCGCCCAGCCCTTCCCAGTAATGGAGGGCCTCCCAGCCGCCGAAGAGGAGCCGCAGCTCTCCGAGCTCGAGAAACGTCCGCACGAAGCCGGCGTCGTCCGAGAAAGAGTTCTTGCCTATCGCGCGCCAGGCCTGCGAAATGTCCCCGAATCCGGGATCCTCGACCGTGAACGCGGTCACGAGAGCGAGGCTGTCTTCTCTCGTCCACGCATTGATATGCCTCATGAGCGCCCCGATGGATTCCCGGGGCAGCTCCTGGATGATGCCGAAGACGAGGATGCCGGTGTAGCATTCGACGTCCGGGGAGAACGTCTCGAAGCCGCCGTGAAATATTCTGAGGGAAGACATGTCGTCCGCGGCGCGCGAGCGCATCTGTTCCACCGCGACGGCCGAGGGCTCGAGCGCGTCGACCGCGCAGCCGCGCCGCGCGAGGAAGAGCGCGTTTCGGCCCTGTCCGGCGCCGATATCGAGCACGCGGCCGGCTCTATCGAGACTGCGATTGAATTGCAGGATGAGATCGTCGGGCTCCAGTCCGAAATAGTCGTCGAAGGAGGCGTATAGATCGTCGAATACGGCCATAATATCGCCTGCGATCCGCCCTGAACCGCGGTCTCCCGTGGCCTTGGCTCGTGCGCGGCGCCCCGTTAGAAGCCGAGGTCCACGAGCACGGAATACACATTCTCCGCCATCGTGACTTCCCCGGCCTCCAGCTTCCGATACGTGTACTCGCCGTGCAGGGCGACGTTCAGCGCGCTCAAGTCGCCGAGGTAACAGCGCACGAGCGCCGAGTACGCGTTGATCTTGGCGTTCAGTTTATCGTAATCGGGCGGCGCGACCCAGTTGTAGAGCACCGAGGCCACGAGCCTGTTGTTCCACAGGCCCGCATAATCCAGCTCGACGAGGCCGCCGTCATACTCATAGTCCTTGGCTTCATCGATCGTATTCAGCGCCTTGTCGTCGAGACCCCGCATGTACATGGCGGCGAGATTGAAGGTTTTCCAGTTGAAGCTCGCCGAGCCCCCGTAGCGATAGTACGCCTTGTTGTCGCAGCCGTCGTATTCGCCGGTCGGGGATACCGCGGCCGGCAGGCTGTCGGAGAGGAGCGGCTGCTTGCCGTAGCACACGAACGCTGCGATGCGTTGCCCGGCGCTCTGGCCGTCACCCGCGCCGATCGTTTGCGAAAGCGTGAGATAGACGTCCTTGAACTTGTTGTTGTCGCTCTTCGCCCCCGTGCCGTTCACGACGCCTGCGCCGTACTTGAATCCTGACCTGAAATGCCCGGTCGCCTCAACCCCGATCTGGTTGTCGCCGAAGACAAAATCGTTGCGGCCCGTCTGGTATTCGTAGACGTCGTACGACGACAGAAGATAGTAGGAGCGCTTCGAGCTGAGAAGGTGGTATGCCGGCTCGAAGCGTCCGACCCTGACATTGAACGCGTTCGGGATGATGTTGCTGAAGATGATGCTCGCCGATTCCAGCGCGCCCGGCTGCGACTCGCCCGAGCCGGTGTAGTCGGCGAACGGCTCGTCGATGCGCGGCGTGTAGATGATGAGCGCCGAGATGTTCTTGTGGAGCACGCCCGCCGCGAGGAGGTCGAGCCCCCGCATCCCGAATCCCGAGGTCGTCCGGTAGGAGGCGTCCTCGTTCGGCTTCACGCTGTATCCGTTGAAGCCGGTCGTCGTTCTGAGCGCGATGGGCGTGTGGGAGTCGAACGCGGTCTTCTCCCTGCCCGCCTGGCCCGGTAGCTGGTAGCCGTTATCGCGGTAGCGCTGGCCCCAGTCGTTCAGCTTCGGATACGCTGTGTGGCACATCATGCAGTTGAAGCCGTATTTCCTGGCGAACGCGGGGATCGCCCGTCCCGGCGTTGGGACAACGAGCGGGAGAGCGATGAGGATCAGGAGCAATATAAATATCTTTTTCACGTTCATCGCCTCCTTACTGCGGCATTTCTGATGCCGGGATCGGTTTGACGTTCGCGACTTCCGGATTGAGGCTTGTGAGCCCATGCTGGAGGAAAGCGACGAGTGCGTCGATCTCCAATTTCGAGAGCCCGAGAGGAATCATCATGGGATCGATGTTCGGATCCTTGAAACCGCCACCTTTGTTGTAGAAGACGATCACGTCCTCGATGGTTTTCTCGCCGCCCGTGTGGAGGTACGGCGCGCGCAGGCCGACGTCGCGCATCGTCGGCGTCTTGAACGCGCCCCTGTCGGCCGGGTTCTTCGTGATATCGAAGCGGCCCAGATCGGGCTTGGCGGGGTCGATGTCCGGCACGCCGAGATTATGGAAGCGTCCATCGCTGAAATTGGGCCCCCAGTGGCAGCAGGAGCAGCGCCCCTTGCCGTTGAAGATCTCGAGGCCTTTTCTCTCGAGAGAGGTCAGCGCCGTCTCGTCGCCTTTCATGAAGCGGTCGAATGGCGAGTCGGTCGTGACGATCGTCCGCTCGAACGCGGCGATCGCCTGCGCCACCTGATCGACGGTGATCGGGCCCGTGCCGAACACCTCCTTGAACTCCTCGACGTATCCCGGGATGTCATTGACCGTACGGATCATGACCTGGTGCGTGTTGCCCATCTCGATCGGATTCTGGATGGGACCCTTGGCCTGATCCTCGAGGCTCTGGCTCAGGCCGTCCCAGAACTGCAGC
>JAQTVX010000032.1 GCA_028706585.1 Candidatus Krumholzibacteriia bacterium
GATGAATGCGCCGCTCGCCGGCGGCATCTTCTCGTGGGGACACAATCTCATAATATTCTTCTTCCTGCTCTATATCCCGTTCTCGAAGCATATCCACATCCTCGGCGCCATACCGAACGTGTTCTTCAAGAAGCTCGAACCCATGGGCGGTCTGAGCCGCATGGATTTCGACGACGAGTCAGCGGAGAAATTCGGCGTGTCGGAGCTCCGGGATTTCACGTGGAAGCAGATCATGGACCTCTACTCGTGCACTGAGTGCGGGAGATGTCAGGTGGCTTGTCCCGCGTACGCGACGAAAAAACCGCTGAGCCCGTTCCGCGTGGTCCATCGCCTGAGGGCGCAGCTCATGCTGGATAAGGGCGGTCTCTTTGCAGGAGGCGACGACGTTCTCGCCTCGACTCCGATCATCCCGGATAACGTCTCAGAGGATGAGATCTGGTCCTGCACGACCTGTGGGGCGTGCATGCAGGAGTGCCCGCCATTCATCGAGCACGTACAGAAGATCGTCGACCTGCGGCGCTACCTCGTTCTCACCGAAAGCCGTTTTCCCGCCGAGGCGCAGCCTGTGTTCAGGAACATGGAGGTAAATTATAATCCCTGGGCGATCGGGTATTCTTCGAGGGCCGACTGGGCCGCTGACATCAATGTTCCCCTCGCCTCCGCGAAGGGGAGCTTCGATGTTCTCTTCTGGGTCGGTTGTTCCGGCTCATTCGACCAGCGCGCTCAGAAGATCTCGCGCGCTCTCGCGAAGCTCATGCAGGGTGCGCTCGTCGATTTCGCGATCCTCGGGAGCGAGGAGATGTGCTGCGGCGAAACGGCGCGAAGGATGGGAAACGAGTATCTGGCCCAGACGCTGATTCAGGCGAATATCGAGACGCTCAAGAAATACCGGTTCAATCGGATCGTTACGGCCTGCCCGCACGGGCTCAATACATTCCTCGTCGAATACCCGCAGTTCGGTCTCAGCGTTCCGGTCATGCACCATTCGGAGTTTCTTCTCGAGCTTGTCTCGAAAGGGGCGCTCAAGATCCGCAAGCTCGACGCTCTGCGGGGAGCTTATCACGATTCCTGCTACCTCGGTCGTTATAACGGCATCATACGAGAACCGCGCGCTCTGCTGGGCCGCTCGGCGAAGCAAACGATCGAGTTCTCTCGGCGCGGGAAATCCAGCTTCTGCTGCGGGGCCGGTGGAGGGAGGATGTGGCTGGAGGAGACGCTCGGGACCCGGATCAATGAGGAACGCGTTCGGGAACTGCTCGGCCTCGGCGTCGATCACGTTTTCACGGCGTGCCCGTTCTGCCTTACGATGCTCGAGGACGGGCTCAAGAACCTCAACCGGGAGGACGTCAGGGCGCTCGACATTGCCGAGGTGCTTCTGGAGGCCCGTACGGAATAAGGCAAGAAAAGAGGAGCCGCGGCTCCATGCCACGGCTCCTCGCATTTTACATTTCGAACCGTTCTGCTATTCCTGCCAGGATATCGCCTCTACGGGACAGTTATCGATAGCCTCCTGGATCTCGTCGTCGCTCGCGCCTTCGGGATCGATGATCGTCGCTACATCGCCTTCAATCTGGAAGACACTTGGCACTGTTTCCACGCAAAGTTCGCAGCCGGTGCAAAGATCCGAATCGACAAACGGTACTCTGGGCATGTCTACACTCCTTTGCTTAGGAACACCTTGCTAATAAACAACCAATGCACGAACTGTCAAGAGTATTTTTCTGGCGTGTCCGCCCGCCGTTACCGTCAGGCGCGTCCCGGCAGCTGGCGCCGCCCCGAGCTCCGCTTCATGCGGTGGCGCTCAACGGCTGTAACTGATTGTGATGAAAGTCGATGCGTCAAGATCTTGTCGCTGGACCGGTGAGGCTCGCCATGATGGAGACGACCGCTCACATGAGATTTGAGCTTGTGCGGTCCGCGCGGGGTGCGTTAGATTGATACCGATGCCCGGCTGGCGCGCGGCGCATCGTTGTTCGAGCGCATACGATCCGCGCCGAAGGAGGACGGGACGATGATGCGAGGCTCAGCGTTGTCGCGGCTTCTGGCGGCCGCCGGCGCGATTCTGTGCGCCGCACTTGCCGCCGGTTGCGGCAGCGATGGCACGCCCGGAAAAGCCGCGGCTCGGCCGGATAAGCTCACGGTGATCTTTTCAAGCGATCTTCTCGGAAACATACGCTCGTGCGGATGCGCCATCAAGGATATGGGGGGGCTTGGACGTTGGGCGTCCTTCGCCGGGGATGTCAGGGCTTCCGTGGACAACCTGATTGTGGTCGATGCGGGCGACGCGTTCGGGATCGATCTCTCGTTTACCGCCAAAGAGGCGGAGCTCGCGTTCGACGCAATTGGCGTCGTCGGGCTCGATGCATTTACCCCCGGCGAAACGGAGTTCGTATTCGGTCTGCCTTTCCTCCAGGGCGTCGCGAACCACGCCGCGTTTCCGATCGTTTCGGCGAATATCGTCGATCCGGTGTCCGGGCAGCGGATATTTGGAGACGCGTACCGGATCAAGGTTCTCAAGGGGGGACTGCGCGTGGCGATCGTCGGCGTTCTCGACGACGCCATCCGGTTTCCCGCGTACATCGACGCGTCGAAGTTCAAGGTGCTTCCGGCGGTCGAGACGCTCAAGGCGCTCCTTCCCGAGATGAAAGCGAAGGCTGATTTCTTGATCCTTCTCAGCCATATGGGGATGGATCGCTCTCGTGAGCTGGCGCGCGAGATCGGCGATTTCGATCTCGTCGTCGTTGGCCATGGGAAGCCGTCCATCAAGAAGCTCGAGAAAGAAGGTAAGACGATAATGCTGGCCACGGGCGGCAGCGGGAAGTTCCTGGGGCAGATCGATCTCTCGCTGTCCGGCAAAGGCGATATCTTGGAAGGCCAGATGAATTTGGTGCCGCTGGAGGATTCGATCGCGCTCGACAGGAGGGTCGTCGAGCTTTTCGAGCAGTACGGCGTTTCTCTCACGGACAAAGACAGGGACAAGAAGGAATGAAATCCGTTCCTCATTGGACCGCAATCGTCGATTAACTTGCTGTTAATCTTGCAATTAAATTATGGTTGACAAGCGCTGGAGAGCGTATTAATTTTCTTCGGTACGCTCGCGTACGTCGGCTAGTCCAAGCGCTGGAGCATTCGAAGCTTTTTTACCTGTCGCAAAGGAGCGCGTGTATGTTGAAGCTGTATAAATCCTTCGTAGTCATAATCCTGCTCACGGGCATTCTCGCGAGCTGTCATGGCAAGGTTGAGGAGACCTACGTTCTCACCAGCTTGAAGAACGCTACGAACGGCACCGTGTTGAGCATCGGCTTCAAGTACAGCTTCGATTCGCCCAACGTTGTCGGCGCTGCGAATAACGTCGCGCTGGTTCGCGAGGGGAACGAGATTGAGTTCTTCATCGGCGAAGGCCTCGCGGCGAAATTGAAAGATGCCGAGGGCAAGAAGATCGCCATAGGGGCCCGCAAGTATTTCACTCCTTATATTCACTATGTCGTTGATTTTCTCGCTGCCGGCACCGATACCATCCAGGTCGGCGAACCCTCCAATGTGAAGCTCCCGCTCCTTCGTCCGTTGGCTCAATTCACGGCTCCGGAGGAATACGAATCGGTCGAGCTCAACAAGCTCTCGCCCGCGCTGGGAGATCTTCAAGGGATCAAGGAAAAGAAGTTCAGAGTCGACAACGCGAAGGTCACGTATGATCAGGTTACCGAAGGCGGAGTCACGAACCCATACTACTCGATCAACCTCAAGAACGTGCGCTTCTTCGTAGAGGATAACAACGACGTCGTGCTCGCGGTTCTCGACGCGATAATGAGAGAAGGCAAGGTGTTCGAGGGCGGCGTCCAGTACACCTCGATTCCAACGAGCTTGAGCAGGGATTTCCGCGAGAGATTGAAAGCGGGCGGCAAGATAAAGATCGGCTACATCATGTACGGCGGGAACGCCGTGACGTTCGCGATATAGCAATCGGTTTCGTCCGCGTGATGAACGCTCATTGTGCGGCACCTCAGGTGCCGCACATTTTTTTGTGCGGGGCGCTCGCCGCCTTTCCCGCGCCGCCGCGGGCCGGCACGGCGACGCCGAGCCGATTCAGCTTGACCTCGTGTCGGGCTTTGATTTAGCGTATCGACAATCGTTCGGATGCGGTGCTCGCATGAAAGGCGGATAGGCGACATGGCGAAGGCGGCGGAGCGGGTGGAGCGGATCATGGTGGTCGCGCGGAAGGACTGGAGGGATTCGGTAAATGGGAAATTCCTCCTATTTCAATTTTCGGACAAGGAAGGCCCCCTGAAGGGCGTCCTATGGCAGCCGACGGAAGAGATCGACCGCGAGATTCAGGTCAACGACGTCGTGCGCGTCAAGGGCGAGATGAAATCGTATCAGGGTTCGCATGAGATGCATGTCGCGAGCATCGTCAAGCTCAGCGAAAAGGAGTATGACGTGACCCAGTTCGTGCCGGTCGCAGCCGAGGAGACGGGCGATCTGTACGACGGGATCATGGAGATAGTCTCTGGTATAGGCAACGAGCATCTTCGGAAGCTCCTCGAGGGCATCTTCGGCGACGAGGAATTCAAGGTGCTCTTCCTCAGGGCGCCCGCGGCGCGGATCTGGCACCATTCTTACATCGGCGGTCTGGCCCAGCACGTGCGGGACATGGCGAAGATCGCGATGCGTGCCGCCGAGGTCTATCCCGAGGTCGATCGCGATCTGCTCCTCTGCGGGGTTCTTGTGCACGACCTCGGAAAGGTCCGCGAGCTCGAAGTCACGAACAGGATCGACTATTCGGACAGCGGGCGCCTCATCGGGCATATCGTGCTCGGCGTGGAGATGCTGGACGCGCGCATCCGGGAGATCGAGGGATTCCCGGCGGAGCTCGAGCTCAAGCTCAAGCACATGATCCTGAGCCACCACGGCTCCCTCGAGCATGGATCGCCGATCGTTCCGATGACTATCGAGGCGATCCTGCTACATTACATCGACAACCTCGACGCCCAGGCGCGCGGTACTCTGCAGGTTCTCGACAAAGAAACGAGCCGTTTCGGTAAATGGACCGAATATGTGAAGCTTCTCGATCGGTTCATCTACCGGGGCGAGGACGCGCACGGCGAAACGCCTCCAAGGAGAACGGGCGCATGAACCGCTTTCCGGCCTGGGTCGAGATCGATCTCGATGCGGCGAAACACAACATCGATTGCATCAGGAAGGTCATTCCGCCTCATGTGAGCATGCTTCTCGTCGTGAAGGCGGACGCGTACGGGCACGGGTCGGTCCGGATCTCAAAGCTCGCCGTGGAGTGCGGCGTCGATATGCTCGGAGTCGCCACGCTCGACGAGGGGAGGGAGTTGCGTAAGGCGGGAATCACGCTTCCGATCCTCATACTGAGTCCCGTTCTTCCGCAGGAGCTCGAGAGCGTGTTCCAGAACGATCTCGCCGTCGCCGCCTCCTCGTACGAGTTCGCGGAAAAGGCGTCCGAGATCGCTATCAGCACCGGGGCGCTTTGCACGCTTCACGTCGAGATCGACACGGGCATGGGCCGCACAGGCATCGCGCAGGACCGCTCGGTCGAGACGATCACGAGGATAAGCCGCCTTCCCGGGATCCAGCTCGAGGGTCTGTTCACGCACTTTCCGGCGTCCGACAGCGAGGTCGATTTTTCGAAGGAACAGATCCGCGTTTTCGGCGAGATCGTCGAGGGGCTCAAAGCGGCCGGGGTCACGTTCAGGTACCTGCACTGCGCCAACAGCGCCGCGATTCTCAATTTTCCGTCGTCGCATTTGAACCTTATCAGACCTGGTCTTCTCGTGTACGGGCACATGCCCTCGATAGTACTCAAGGATAGGATAGACGTCGTGTCCGTCATGAGCTTCAAGGCGAGGCTTGTGCTTGTGCGAGAAATGCCCGCGGGCGCGAGTATCAGCTACGGGAGGACGTACATCGCGCCGCGGCCGATCAAGATGGGCGTAGTGCCGGTCGGGTACGGCCACGGGCTCAGCCACCGCCTTTCGAACAAAGGGCAGTTTCTGTTCCGGGGGAAGCGGGCGAACATCATCGGCCGCGTGACGATGGATATGACGATGCTCGATCTCTCCGGTTTCGAGGACGCCTCGGTAGGAGAGGAGATCGTGATCTTCGGTCGTCAGGGGGAGGCACAGATCAGCGCCGACGAGATCGCCCGTTGGGACGAGACTCTGAACTACGAGGTTCTCTGCCGCATCAGCAAGCGGGTCCCGCGCATCTATATCCGCAGCGGGAGGATCGAGAGCATGAAGACCCTCCTCGGCGTCCGCGAGTCATTCTGAAGAGCGCGCCCATCGCGCGCCGGCCCCGCAATGGATAGGCCGGCGTCTCAATGCGAAATCGTATGAAGCGGCAAGCCGTGACCATAGTGATTGATGGCGTGGGCGTCGGGGCGCTCGCCGATGCGGAGAGTTACGGCGACGCCGGGGCGAGCTCGCTCTCGCATTCGGCGCGCTCGGCGCTTGGTCTGCGCCTGCCGGTTCTCGAGCGGCTCGGGCTGGGGAATATCGTCTCGGTCGAAGGCGTCGAGGCGGTCGAACGCCCTGCAGCCTCGTGGGGGCGCATGGCGGAACGATCGCCCGGCAAGGATTCGACGACCGGGCATTGGGAGCTCATGGGTTGTCCCCTTTCCGAGCCGTTTCCGACGTATCCGGGCGGATTTCCCGCGGAGATCATCGGACTGTTCGAGAAAAAAATCGGCCGCCGCATTCTCGGCAACAGGCCCGCATCCGGCACCGCCATTATCGAGGAGCTGGGAGCGGAGCACATGCGCACCGGCTGCCCCATAGTCTACACCTCCGCGGACAGCGTTTTTCAGATCGCGGCGCACGAGGATGTGATCCCCGTGCGGGAGCTGTACAGGCTCTGCCGGGTCGCGCGCATGATCCTCTCGCCGCCGCATAACGTCGCCCGCGTCATCGCCAGGCCGTTCATCGGCACGCCGGGGCATTTCGCCAGGACGAGGAAGCGGCACGATTTTTCATTCCCGCCTCCGGGACCGACGCTTCTCGATGAGCTCTCGGCGAGCGGCCGCGAGGTCGTCACCGTCGGGAAGATTCACGATCTGTTCGCGAAACGGGGAATCACGAAGATCATCAAGGCGGGCGGTAACGAAGCTGCGATGCGCTCGGCCGAGCGCGCGCTCGAAAAGGCGGTTCCCTTTTCGTTCCTTTTTATCAATCTCATCGATTTCGATATGGTATGGGGGCATCGCCGCGACGCGGCCGGCTACGCACGAGGGCTCGAGCGTTTCGACGCATGGCTCGAAAGATTTCTGAAACTGCTCGTGCCCGGAACGCTGTTCGCGATCACGAGCGACCACGGATGCGATCCTACGATGCCAGGCTCGGATCATACGCGCGAACACGTGCCCATTCTCGCCGCGATCGCGGGCGAGGATTTCGGACGTCCGCTCGGCACGCGCGCGACCTTTGCGGATCTCGGCTCGACGCTCGCGGAATTCTTCGGTGTTCGTTCCTTCGCGGGCAAGAGCTTTCTAGCCTCTCTCTATCGTTAGCGCAAGGAATGGTGAAGGGAGTAAACGATGGGCACGATTGAGCTCAACAGGATGATAGACCACACGCTTCTCAAGCCGGAGGCGACGGAGGCGGACATCAGGAGGGTTTCGCGCGAGGCGATCGCGCACGACTTCTTCTCCGTATGCATCAATACGCACTACGTTCCCCTCGTGGCGCGGGAGCTGGCGGGGACGCGGATCAAGGTCTGCTCGATCGCCGGCTTCCCCCTCGGCGCAGCCGATACCATGGTCAAGGCCTTCGAGGCTCGCAGGGCCGTCGAGGCCGGCGCGCAAGAGATCGACATGGTTATGAACGTCGGCGCTCTCAAGTCCGGCGACAGTGCATTCGTGCGGGATGATATCGGACGCGTGGTCGAGGCGTGCGGGCAGAGTGTGATCGTGAAGGTCATCATCGAGGCCGCGATCCTCACGGACGACGAGAAGAAGGCGGCCTGCGCTCTCGTGAAACAGGCCGGGGCGAGTTTCGTCAAGACGTCGACGGGCTTCGGGCCGCCGGGGGCGAACGTCCGCGATGTCGAGATTCTGCGTGCGGCGGTCGGGCCGGACTTCGGCGTCAAGGCGTCTGCGGGTATCCGCACGGCCGCGTTCGCCCTCGAGCTGGTGCGTGCGGGGGCTACGAGGATCGGCACGAGCGCGAGCCTGGCCATCATGGAGGAGCTTGGAGCATCATCGTGAACGCGCACGAGCTCATAAGGCGCAAGCGCGACGGGTTATCCCTCGACGAGGAGGAGATTCGCTTTCTCGTCAGCGCCTATCTCAAGGGCGAGGTGGGCGATTACCAGATGGCCGCCTTTCTCATGGCGACCGCCATCAGGGGAATGACCAACGCGGAAACTGTTGCTCTCACGAGGGTCATGATGGAGAGCGGGCGCGTCTTCGATTTCGATCTTTTGGGCGCCCCGGTGATCGACAAGCACAGCACGGGCGGCGTTGGCGACAAGGTGTCGATTCCCCTCGTTCCGATCGCGGTCGAATGCGGTCTTGCAGTGCCAATGATTTCGGGGCGCTCGCTTGGAGCGACCGGAGGCACGCTTGACAAGTTGGAATCGATACCCGGGCTGCGGACCGATCTCGATCCGGATCGCTTCGCGCGGCAGGTTGGAGAGCTGGGCGCCTGCTTCGGGGCGCAGACCGAGGAGATCGTTCCTGCAGACCGCAAGCTCTATGCGCTTCGCGACGCGACTGCCACCGTTGAGAGTGTCCCGTTGATCGTCTCGAGCATCCTCAGCAAGAAGTTCGCCGAGGGCGTTCATGGTGTCGTGATCGACGTCAAATGCGGCTCGGGCGCGTTCATGCGCACGAGCTCGGATGCGAGGGAGCTCGCCGGGGCGCTCGAGGCGGTCGGCGCTTCGATGGGGAAGGCGGTGAAGACGGTTCTCACCTCGATGGACGAGCCTCTCGGGCGCACCATCGGCAACGCTCTCGAGATGGAAGAAGCGATCCGCGTGCTGAAGGGAAGCGGCCCCCCGGACGTGACGGCGCTTGCCTACAGGTTGGTCGCCGAAATGCTGCGTCTCGGAGGGATTGTCCCGGATATCTCGAGCGGGGAGACGCTCGCTCGGAGCGCCGTCGAATCGGGCCGCGCCTTCGACAGGTTCATGAATATCGTTGCGGCCCAGTGTGGGAAGCTCGATCCCGACGCGGCCGGTTTCGGATTGCCGCGCTCGAAGGTCGTGAACACTCTCGTTTCCCGCGCCCGCGGATTCATATCCCGAATCGACGCCCGGATCGTCGGCGAGACGGTAAGGGAACTGGGAGGCGGAAGATTCGGGAAAGATGACGCGATCGACCACTCGGTCGGCGTCGTTCTGCTATCAGTTCGAGGGGATGAAGTGGCCGAGGGGGACGCGCTTATCGAGATTCACGCTTCGGGGGAGGACGCTGCGAGAAACGCCGCGCGCAGGCTCTCGGATGCGATCTTCATATCGGCCGGACCGGTTCCGCCCGCTTCGCTGTATCTCGTTCCCTGATGATCCGAGGCGTTGGAGCAGGTCGATGAGAGGCGCGCCTCACTGCGGGATGATTCTGTCCCTCGACGCTTCCTTGTCGAGCTGCCGGAAATCCTTATCCTTGTCGAGAAGGTCATAAGAGCTCACCCGGTGCAGGTCGCACTCGCGGGTAGGCTCGTTTCCCTCGATGAAGATCTCTCGAACGACCTTCGGGCAGTACGGAGTGCTCAGGAGCCCGGATTCCTGGCAGATGAGCTCCTCGATGATGTTGGACGGTCTGTTGAACGCCGGACCGCGATTCGTGGGATAGGCCGCCTTCATCGTCTCGACCCAGATGGGGAGCGCCACGTTCGCCCCCGTCATTCCGCGGCCGATCGGCCTACGCTCGTCGAAACCGGTCCAGACCCCGATGACAAGCTCTGGATTGTATCCGATGAACCATCCGTCCGTGTACTCGTCGGTGGTTCCCGTCTTGCCCGCAACCGGTATATCGAGTCCGTACCGGCGCGCGGAAGCGCCGGTGCCATGCACCTCGTCGACAACGCTCGTGAGCATGTCAGTGATCACATAGGCGACGTCTGGCTGGAGCGCCTCCTCGTGGTATTCGCGGTATTCCTCTAGCACGTTGCCGTTGCGATCCTCGATCTTGGTGATGGCCATGGGCTCCGCCCGCATTCCCTCCGCGGCGAGCACGCCGTAGGCCGAGGTGAGCTCCAGCAGCGTCACCTCGTTGGTGCCGAGAGCGAGCGAAAGGACGTTCTGCAGGCGGCTCTTGATGCCCATTCGTTTGGCGACGTCGATTACCGATGGAGTCCCCACCCTTTGGATGAGCTTGATCGACGGGATGTTGTATGAATAGGCCAATGCCTCCCGAAGCGACACGGCGCCATGGAATTTCTCGTCGTAGTTGCGCGGCTTCCAGACGTCGCCGTTCGGCAGCTCGACGACGAGCGGCGTATCGTAGAGCATGTCGGATGGGTTCAATCCGTTCTCGAGCGCCGCGATGTACAGAAAGGGCTTGAATGCCGAGCCCGGTTGCCGCGGCGCCTGCATCGCGCGATTGTACTGCGTCTCGCGGAAATTTCTCCCTCCGACGAGCGCCAGGATGTGTCCGTTTCGAGGATCTATGGCGACAAGCGCTGACTGGAGATATTCCGCTTTGGGCGTTTTGCCGAGGGCCACTGCCTCCTCATACGCGGCGCGCGTGGACGTGAGGCTGTTCGCCTCCTCGAGTTGCTTGTCGTACGTTTCGAGATTCTGCTCCGCCGCCTGCTGCAGTCCGGCATCGATCGTCGTATAGACGGTGTATCCGTCCCTATAGATCGATCGCGAGCCGTACTTGGCCTCGATCTCCTGGCGGATGTACTCGCAGAAGTATCCCGCGAAATCCCTCTTCTCGGAGGTCTTCTGTACGAGGTTGAGCGAGGTCGCTCTGAGCGAATCGCGCTCCGCCTTCGTAATCACGTGGAACTCCTCCATCGCCTTGAGCACTAGGTCTACGCGTTTGGCGGCGCGCTCGGGATTCGTGAAGGGGTTGTATCCGCCCGGATTCTTGGGCAAGCCGGCCAGCAGCGCCATTTGGTTGAGCCCGATGTCCTTCACCGATTTTCCGAAGTACTTCCTCGATGCGGCTTCGATGCCGTACGTTCCCTCGCCGAAATAGATCTGGTTGAGGTATATTTCGAGGATCTCATCCTTCGAGTAAGTGCGCTCGATCTTGAAAGCGAGCAGCGCCTCCCTGATCTTTCGAGGGAAGGTCTGTTCCTTCTTGTTGAGAAAGAGATCCGTCGAGATCTGCTGCGTGATCGTGCTTGCGCCCTGCGCGCGGCTCCAGTGGATCAGATCTCTGCACATCGTCACGAAGATGCGCTGCATGTCGATGCCGCTGTGCTGGTAGAAGCGCCGATCCTCCACGGCGAGGAACGTCTTCTGCACCTTGGGAGGGATCTGATCGAGCGGGAGAAAGACGCGGTTCTCCTCGTAGAATTCCTTGATGACCGATCCGTCGGAGGCGAGTATCCGCGTCTTCAGAGAGGGCTCGATCATCTCGAGCCGCTCCATCGATGGCAGATCGCGCGAGAACCACTTTACCGCTGCGGTTCCTATGCCTATGATGCAAACGAGCGCGAGTCCCGCTATCCAGAGGAACATCTTCTCGCCGTGCGTCAATGGTCGAAATTGCATGATCGTCACTCGTCCTGTGTAAGCCGCGCTTCCGCGTAGCCGTCGCGGATGAATCTAATTCCCCCGGCCGTTTTTTTCCAATGATTTCGTGCGTCGCGTTGTGCGCCGCCGGGCCAAGTTCAAGAAAGTGATGCGCGAAGCGAAAAAGAGTTTGACAAATATCGCCCGTTTGCATATATAGACAGGGCGCTAATGTAAAATCCGATAGGAATTTACAGCGCCCCCGAAAATTCAGAAGAAAATCCCTACATAGGGGTTGACAAAAAATCCAGACTGCGCTATATTAAGCAGCTGGAGAAATTTCCATATAGGGGAGTTTGTTCTTTGAAATTGAAATAGCGTGCGATGCCCTTGCCAAATGATTCGGGCCCTGATCCTTGTGATCACGGCAAGAATGTCAATTAGAGCATTGCGTTCACGCAATGGCTCTTCGTTTTTTATTACAACGGAGAGTTCGATCCTGGCTCAGAATGAACGCTGGCGGCGTGGATTAGGCATGCAAGTCGAACGAGAATGCGGTCTTCGGATCGCTAGTAAAGTGGCGAACGGGTGAGTAACGCGTGGGAAACCTTCCCTCGAGTGTGGAATAACAATCCTAACGGGTTGCTAATACCGCATAATATTGCAGGTCACATGATCTGCAATCAAAGGTGGCCTCTACTTGTAAGCTGCCGCTTGAGGATGGTCCCGCGTCCCATTAGCTAGTTGGTAGGGTAACGGCCTACCAAGGCGACGATGGGTAGCCGGCCTGAGAGGGTGGTCGGCCACACTGGAACTGAGACACGGTCCAGACTCCTACGGGAGGC
>JAQTVX010000295.1 GCA_028706585.1 Candidatus Krumholzibacteriia bacterium
GACGTCACCGTCTCGAACTGCATCAACTCGAAGATCGACTGCATATACGTGCTCACGCAGTTCAACTCGGCCTCTCTCAACCAGCACATCTCCAAGACGTACCGGTTCGACACGTTCTCGAGCGGATTCGTCGAGGTGTTCGCGGCCGAGCAGACCCCGTCGTCGCTGGACTGGTTCCAGGGCACGGCGGACGCCGTGCGGAAGGTGCTGCCGCACGTCGCCAACTATGATCCGAAGGACGTGCTCATCCTCTCCGGCGATCACCTGTACCGCATGGACTATATCGATTTCATTGCGCGGCATCGTATGACGGGGGCCGATATCACGATCGCGGTGAGGCCCGTTCCCGCGAACCGCGCGAGCGACTTCGGCATTCTGCGCGCGGACGGACGGGGAAGGATCATCGAGTTCCGCGAGAAGCCGAAGGGCAAGCTCCTCACCGACATGCGGACGAACACGAAGACGCTCGGGCTGTCGGCGGCCGAGGCGAAGCGCCGCCAGTACCTGGGTTCGATGGGCGTGTACCTCTTCAAGTTCGAGGCGCTGAGAGACGTCCTCGAGCGCGACCCGCGGATGATCGACTTCGCCAAGGAGATCATCCCGGACTCGCTGGCGAGGCTCAAGGTGCAGGCGCATCTTTTCGACGACTACTGGGAGGACATCGGGACGATCCGCTCGTTCTACCATGCGCACATGGAGCTCGTCGCGCCGCTGCCCCCGTTCAATCTATTCGATGAACGGCGCCCGCTGTACACACATTACCGCTATCTACCCGGCCCCAAGATCAACGAGGGGAAGATCATCCGATCGATCCTCAACAGCGGATGCATCGTCGAGCGCGCGACGATAAAGAGATCGATCATCGGCGTGCGCACGCGGGTGGGGGAAGGCACCGTTATCGAGGATTCGATCGTGATGGGCTCGGATTTCTACGAGCTTCCGTGGGAGGAGGCATCCCGCGTGCCGCTCGGTATCGGCCGGGGATGCGTCGTACGCACCGCGATCATCGACAAGAACGCCCGCATCGGAAACCGTGTCGCCCTCGTGAACAGGAAGGGCCTCGCGAGCTACGACGATCCCAATGAACGCTACTACATCAGGAGCGGGATCATCGTCGTGCCGAAGGGCGCCACGATAGAAGACGGCACGGAAGTATAGCCTAGCGGGTCCTGTCGCCGATTGCACCCCGCACGTGCTCGCTCGCAAGGCTCGCTGCGCTGCGTGCGGGGGCCCCATCGGCGCCACCCGCGAGAACCGCGCCCGCAAGAGCTCCGCACGAGATCATGACACGGAAACGAGTTTCCTATAGAACCGGGACGGCGACATCATCTTCAGATTCAGCGTATGAAGAACATCACGACAGAACGAATCCTCTTCGCCGGTCTCTCCGTCTTCCTGTTCGCCGCGCTCTTTCTCGTCGACGACTATGGGATGAACACCGACAGCCAGAAAAATTTCCGCGAAGGCGAAATGAATCTGGACTACATTCTGACGGGGCGCGTGGACCGGGACGTTCTTCAGTGGCAGATGCACGGAGCGATCATTCAGGTCGCCGCGGAGGTGTCGAAGCGCCTGTTCCACGACAGCCTCGGCTTGTATGACGCCACGGCGGCGCGGCATATCATTCTGCCCTTCATGACCGCCGGTTTTCTGGTCTGCCTCTTCTATTTCGTCAAGAGGCATTGGAGCGCTCTTCACGGGCTCATGACCGTCGGGCTTCTCCTGACCTTTCCGTATTTCTGGGGCCAGACCTTCAACAATCTGAAGGACGTGCCTCTTCTGATCCTTTTCTCCCTTTCCGTCATGTGCTTCGTCGAGTGGGTCGACACGCGAGCCCTGAAATACTTCTATGGATTCTTCCTTTTTCTTGGTCTCGCGATCGCGGTCAAGACCTACGCTTTCTTGGTCATTCCCGTGATCCTCGCCTGGATCCTCATTCGCCCGGTGAGCCGGGACGGTGGGGTGCGGTTCCCGCGGCCGGCGTCGATTCTCCATGTGATCGCCGCTCTTTCGGCGGCGATCGTCATCGTGCTCGCCTTCTATGCTCCGGCATTCTGGGGCGTCGGCGGAAAGCTGGCTTTTCTCGAAACCTGGCATGAGCACGTGAAAGGGATCACGTACGGGCATGGCGGTTCATTCAGCTTGAATTCCTTCGCGCAGGTCCTGTTCAGGACTCCGCTGCTGGTATTGATCTTCACGCTGGCCGGCTTGTTCACGGCGGCGCGAAGATATCCCGCGTCGTCTCTGCATTCCCTCCTGCTGATCTGGCTGATGCTTCCCCTCATCATCCCGTGTTTTCCCCGCACCCTGATCTACCATAACGGAATGAGACTGTTCATGGTCTTTCTCGTTCCTTTCTGCATCCTGTCTTCGATCGGAATCGGCGAGGCCGCGGGTTTGCTCGCAAGAAAGCCGAAGAGGGACAGGGAGACGCTCGCCCGGGCCATCGCATCCGTGACGATCGGGGTGAGCCTGTGGGGCGTCGTGGCGACACATCCATATCAAACGACCTTCTTCAACGCCCTGGCCGGGGGGTTGAAGGGGGCTCAGGAGAAGCGAATCGCCGATTCCTGGGATTACTGGCTGAATTCCTACCGGGAGGCCGAGCGATGGATCGATCGCTATGGGGCTCTGAAGGCGAACGTCGCGGCTCTTTACATCTCCGGGACCCCGCCCAAATTCCAAACCGATTTGATGAGGGACGCCATCGACAGGGTGGATCTCACCGTAGCCCGTTTCCCCGCCCTCCCCGCCCGCGCGGGGAAGATCGCGTTTCCCGGTAATACGTACGTGATACTCATTCCGTTCGATTATCTCCGAATGAGCCGCCTGTTTATCGAGCAATCGAAAGAATTCCAGAAAGCATATACGATCTCGCGGCAGGGTGGCGAGATCTGCACGATCTACTACAAGCCTCTGCAGGCTCGGCCGGATTGAAATGCCGCAGGATGTTCTTGTCTCGACGACAAGCAGCGCGGCAGGGTGCAGCGATGGATAACGAAGCGGCCGAAACCGAGGTGTAGCTGCTCGAACCCGCGCGCGGGTGGCGCCGATGGGGCCCCCGCACGCAGCG
>JAQTVX010000033.1 GCA_028706585.1 Candidatus Krumholzibacteriia bacterium
GTGAAGAGAGTCACGGCTAACCCGGCGGCGGACACACACCCGCACCTTTCCCCCGATGGCGCTCGCCTCGCCTATCGCGCGACGAGGAGGCCCGGCTACGAGTCGGACCGCGTCGAGCTCATGGTTATGGATCTGCCGGACGGCCGGCCGCGGAGCCTCACCGAGAGTTTCGACAGGAGCGTCGGCGAGTTCTTCTGGGCCGACGACGGGAAGAGCATCTACTTCGAGGTCGAGGACCGTGGCAGCGTCAATCTCTGCGTCGTATCCTCGAAGGGCGGCGCGGTGAAGACCGTTATCGGTCCGGAGTCGGCGGGACGCGGGTTCCATACGGACGTCGCGGCCGGTCCGAAGGACGCGTTCTTCGTCTATCGCAACCGGACGATGGCTCAGAGCTACGAGATATTCCGCTGTGACGGGGCCGGCAAGAACGCGAAACAGATCACATTCGCCAACAAGGATTTCTATGACACCTACTTCGAGCCGCAGTCGGCGGACGAGTACTGGTGGAAGGGCTCCGACGGCGCCGACGTGGAGGGCTGGCTCATCAAGCCGATTGGGTTCGATCCGGCGAAGAAGTACCCGATGATGGTGCGGGTCCACGGCGGGCCGCAGCAGATGTGGACATACGGATACCGCACGGAGTTCGCAGTCTTCCCGGGCGCGGGCTACGCCGTCTTCTTCTGCAACCCGCGGGGCTCGAACGGGTACGGGCAGAAGTTCTGCGACGACATCCGAGGCGACTGGGGCGGCAAGGCGGTGGATGATCTCAAGGCGGGCGTCCGCACCGTTCTCGAGAAGAACCCCTGGATCGACGCCGGCCGGGTCGGCGCGTGGGGGGACTCCTACGGCGGTTTCTTCTGCAACTGGCTCCAGGGGCACAACGAGGACAAGATGTTCGCGGCGCTGGTCTCGCACGCGGGCGACGCCGACGAGTGGAGCTCTTACGGCTCGACCGAGGAGCTCTGGTTCCCCGAGTGGGATCTCACGGGAACGCCATGGGACAAGAGCGAGGTCTACGACCGGCTATCGCCGATTCGCTACGCGAAGAATTTCGGGACGCCCCATCTTTTCACGCACGGCGATCTGGACTACCGCGTGCCGATCACAGGGGGCGAGACGATGTTCACGGCGCTGCAACGGCTCGGCGTCCCATCCAGGATGATCCGGTTCACCGACGAGGGACACTGGATCCAGAAGCCGCAGAACGCGACGTTCTGGTACCAGTCGGTGCTCGACTGGTTCGACCGGTGGTTGAAATAGAGGAGGTATGGCGGCGCTCCGCCGCCTCCGACGCGAGGATAATACTCACTCCTCGGATATGTCTTCGGCTGCGATGCGGTCGAGCTCCGCGGGGGTGATTCCCAGAACCTCCGCGGCCGCCTCCCGTTGCTGCCCGAAATACGCGAGAGTGAGCCGGACGTGTTCCCTCACGACCTCGCTGATCTTTCTCGGATAGAACATCTCTTCGCCCGGTTTCTCGATTCGTTCCCTGATGTGGGAGGGCAGCGAGTCGGCCGTGATCACGGAGGAGTCCTCTTTGGCGACGGCGCCGGCGACGATCGTGCGGAGCTCCTGGACGTTGTCCGGGTAGCCGTACTTTTCGAGCAGCTCCATACAATCCTCCGCAAAACCGGTGATGTTTTTCTCGACGCGCCCGGTCTCTTCCTTGAGAAACAGATCGGCGAGGAGCGGGATGTCCCCCGGCCTCTCGCGGAGCGGTGGAATGCGGATCGAATTGATCATGAGATGATAGAGGAGATCGCGCGAGAACGCGTTCGCGTACTCGGGGCGCGTGAGATCGCGATTCGACGAGACGATCATCCGCACGTCCGCCTTGCGGATGGCCGTTGAGCTTTCGCTGTAGTATTCGCCCGTTTGAATGAGGCGCTTGAGCTTCACCTGGCTCGGCAGCGAGAGGTCGCCGATGTTGTTCAAGAACAGCGTTCCGTGGTTCGCCTGTTCGAGTAGCCCCGGCGTTTCCTCGTGAATGCTGCGCCCACCCTTTGCCTGTCCGAAGAAGAACGCGGGAAATTCGTCCGGGGCGAAGCTGTCGACCTCGACGAAGACGAATGGTCCCTCCCTGCGCGGGCTCGCCTGGTGGATGGCGCGGGCGAGAGCCTCCTTGCCCGTGCCGCTCTCTCCCCATATGAAAATGCTGACGTCGCTCGCGGCCAGCTGCTCCGCCTGATGAAAGAGCCGGATCATCTTGTCATCCTGCGTGGGGAGCTGCACGAAGGCTGCTTCGTGGGCGAGATCCTTGCGGGTGAGCTCTTTCGGAAGCTGTTCGATCGTCCGGCGCAGCGTTCTGTGCTCGATCGCATTCTCGAGAACCTGGAGAAGGTTCTGGTCGTCGACGGGCTTCGTCAGGTAGTCGAACGCGCCGAGCTTCATCGCGCGCACGGCGAGGTCTACATCGCTCACGCCGGTGAGGATGACGACGGGGGTATCGTTCCCCTTCCCGCGCATGGCGCGCAGGATGTCCATTCCGCTCACGTTCGGCATGTCCATATCGAGCATGATGACGTCGAATTTCTCTCGCTCCAGCAGGCCGGCAACCTCGCGCGAATCGTTCACGACGGAAGGTTCGAAGATGCCCGTCTGAACGAGGAACACCATGAAGTAGTTTGTTACGGCGGCGTCATCGTCGATGATGAGGACCTTTCTCATTACTTTCCTTTCATCTGCGGCTGCGTTCCGGGCTTGGCCGGAGGGCTTCCCGCTTTCGCCTGAGATGCCGGCTTGGAGGGAATCCTGATCGTGAACGTTGTTCCCGCGCCGACCTTGCTCTTCACGGAAATGTTCCCGCCGTGCTCTTCGAGGATGCGATATACGATAGCAAGGCCGAGCCCGGTCCCGCCCTTCGCGCGCTTGGTCGTAAAGAAGGGATCGAAGATCTGCTTCTGGGTTTTCTCGTTCATCCCGACGCCATTATCCTCTACGTCGATGCACACGGCCGAATCCTCTACCCGGGTTCGGACCTTGATGAGCCCCCGCACGTCGTCGTGCATCGCCTGGCTGGCGTTGACGAGAAGATTGACGAGGACCTGTTCGACCTTCTGCGCGTTTCCAGTGAAGGACGGAAGCCCCTCGCCCAGATCGAGCTCGATATCGGCGCGCTTGTGAACCTCGTTGTGCACGAGCCGCGTGCTGGCTTCGACGAGGGTATTGATGTCGATCGTGTCTACGAGGAGCCCCTCGTCCTTGCGGGCAAACGTCCGCAGGCCCTCCACGATGCCCTTGATGCGCTGCGATCCGTGATCCATGTCGTCGACGAGGACCATGATATGCTGGCGCCAGAAATCGTAGTTGAGCTTGGCGATCCTCAGATCGGGGTGCGTCTTGACGTACTCCTCTACGATCGGCAGCAGATCCTCGAGCGATTGCTTCAGGATCTTGATGTTGCCGCGGATGAACTGGTTCGGATTGTTGATTTCGTGTCCTATACCGCTCACGAGCTGCCCGAGCGATGCGAGCTTGTCCGCCTGCTGGAGCTGCTGCTCGTACGTTTTCTCGAGAGTCACATCGCGGTAGAACTCCATGATTCCGTTGACCTCGTGCTCCCGGCTGTAGATCGGGAGCGCCTGCACCTGGAGGAATTGGTTGTCGCGTTTCATCATCAGGCTGACGGGGGTCTTGTCGCTGAGAATGCGCGCGAGCCGGCAATCTTCGCAAGGGCGCTCTCGATTGAAAAAGCTCGCGTAACAGTATGTGCCGGGAAGGACATCCGTGCGGTTCGTCATGATCACCTTGCGGTGGTTATCGATGAGGACGACCTCGTCGGGAATCGCCTTGAATATCGTCTCGAGAGTCGTCTTCGATCCTTCCCAATCGACCTTGACCGTGTCGATGTAGGAATTCACGAGGCTGAGCTTTTCCTTCTGCTCCTCGAGCTCGGCGGTGCGTTTTGCGATCTCGCCGCGGAGCTCCTCGAGGCGCCTGTTGAAATCGGCCTCCTCCGACTGTTTCTTGATGAGGCGTTCCTTGAGCTCCTTGCGCTCGAGGGCGAGGCTCAGCATGCGCCCGATCTCGTCGAGCATTCGCTGTTCCTCGGGGAGGAGCTGCCGCGCCTCGCTGTAGTAACCGACGCGAATTTCCCCCTTGTCCTGGCCTCCGACGACGATGCGCACCGAGATATAATTGTATGATGTCGGCTTCTGTCCGTATTCGATCCCCTGGTACGTCGAGTAGATGATCGCCTCTTCGGGGCTGAGCATGCCGGATGCGAGGTGGCGGGGGAGCTCGGTGAAGAACTCGCTGATCGAGCCTGAATCCTCGATCCACTCGGCCACGTCGTAGAGGCACGACAGCTCCTTGATGCGCTCGTTCTTCTCCCACTCCTGAAGCTTGCGCAGCGTTTCGAGCTTGTTACCGAAGAAGAGAAAGACCTCGCCGCTGTCGGTCTCGCCGCAGCCGGCCTTGAGGGGGATGGAGACGGCATTCTCTCCGGTTCTCGTGAGAACGGCGTTAGCGCGGTTCTTCCCTCGCGCCTGCGCCATCGCCGAGCGGAAGCTGGTCAGTGACGGGGGAGTGACGAAGTTCTTCAGGAGATTCGCTTCGCCCGGTTCGTCCCCGGCGAGAATGTCGCGCTTGAGAAGGTGGCTTGCATAGATGATGCGCTCCTCGCCGTCGATGACGAGGAGATAATCAAAGCTGCTTTCCATGAAGGAATAGAGATTCTCGAGCTTTATCATATGGAGCCCCTTTGTCACGGGCCTCGATGTGGGCGGCGGCTCGTCTATGCGCTATCGCCGAACCCGGTACCTCTGCGTGCCCACATCCCTGATCTCGCGTTTGTACTTTTCGCTGTGGGTCAGCGGCGGCGGGATCGAGCCGGTTTGGGCTGCGGCTCCGGTCGGCACAAGGCGCGGTGCGGCGGAAACGATCCGTTCTTCGCCTGTATTCCAATAGAAGCGCGCCAGATCTCCGAGCTTCTCCCGCACGATACGCTCTATCTCGCCGGTCGTGTTAGGCGCGGTTGCGAGCCCGAATTCACGCGCGAGGCCGCGAAGCACCTCGTCTCCGGACTCGCCCGACGGCGGCTCGACGGCTTTGGAATACTCCACGACCTTGCCTTCGAAGTTGCACCGCGTGCCCGGGGTCTCGAGGTACGTCGAGCCCGGGAGCACTACGTCGGCGGAGCGCGTCGTCTCGGTCTCCGTCCAGTCCATCGCCGCGAGAAATTCCACATTCTGGAACCATGATCCGGTCTGGCTCCACGCGAGCGGATCCTCGCCTATGATCAGGGCGCCCTTGATCTCGCCGGAAGCCAGTAGTGCACACAGCTCGTCACGGCTGCGCGCGCCGGCGGCCTGCGGATTCGGCGTCCTTCCCGGCCCGAAGGCGGGATCGACGCCCATGATCTCGATTGCCGCGCTGTTGGCGTTCATGCGCGGGAGAAGGAGATCGGTCTCGATGCCTTGCGAACGAAGCAGCATGATGAGATTGGCAAGGGTCTCCATATCTCCCGGCGCCTGGTCCTGAACTCGGTCGGGACTGTGGATGATGACGATACGCTTGGCTTCCCTGATGAACTGGGCGGCCTTGCGGATATCATCCGCGTTCACACCGGAGAGGGTCGCGACGTTCTCGGTCTCGAAGTTTCTTTTCTTCAGGAAGTCGCCCGCGCCCTTGATCTTCTTCACCGCGGTCGACTTGAAATAGCCATCGTCGAAGAGCGCCTGAATCACGCCGTTCCATAGAATGGCTGCGCGGCCGCGCATCGGATCCATCGCCAGCGTCGAGAGCGTCTGATCGGTGGCATCAAGGGTTGAATTGCTCACGATGAGCTTCGCGCCATGGCGCACGGCTTGGATCACTCTCACGGCGAGAATGAGATGGTCCGGTTCCATCGAGGTGTTGTTGCAAATGATCAGATCGGCGCCGTCGATGCACGATGGGCCGGCGGTCGACGCGGTGAAACCGAAGGATTCGTCGAGGGCGCCGGATTCGGCCCCCGTGCCTAGAATCGAGAGAGATGCGACGTTGTTCGTTCCAAGGCCCTCGCGCGCGATTCTCGCCGCGAGATAGAGCTCCTCGTTCGTGAGCTCCGGTGAAACGAACACGCCGACCCTGCCGGCGCCGTACTTCGATATGACGCGTTTCATCCCGGACACGATAAGCCGCTCCGCCTCGCAAAGATCGCCGGTATGGATCTCGCTCCCGCGCCGAATCTCGGTGGACACGATCCTTTTGCCCTTGACGAACAGCTCGTGGCCGAACCGCCCGTATCGGCACAGGTAGTCACCCGGGATGCCCGATGGTGCTATGTAGTAACGCCCCCTCCCGAACTTCTTTACGGTGATAGAGCACGCGAGCGAGCAGAATGCGCAATGCGTGGGCTCGTCGTCCGTATCCAGGCAGGCGCGGCCCGGAAACGGGTATTTGATGGTCAGCGCACCCGTCGGGCAAGAGTCGACGCAGTTGCCGCAGCTCACGC
Organism: Candidatus Krumholzibacteriia bacterium; assembly: GCA_028706585.1. GTDB lineage: Bacteria > Krumholzibacteriota > Krumholzibacteriia > Krumholzibacteriales > Krumholzibacteriaceae > SSS58A. The sequence goes on from JAQTVX010000033.1 coordinate 6,437, forward strand.
AGCTCGTCTCCACGAGCGGATCGTTGAGCGCCGGACGCATCTCCGTCTTGAAGCCTCGGCCGACGAGACCGAGAGCCGATACGGGGAGCACGCGCGTGCACGTTCTGATGCAGCGCGAGCAGAGAATGCACTTGTTCGGGTCATAAACGATGTACGGGTGCCGTTCGTCCACCTTGTGCTTGCGGACGTGTCCCTTGAAGCGGCTCATGTCGATGCCGTACTCCTCGGCGTAGATGCGCAGGCGGCACGTGTCGAAACGCAGACATCCGCACGAGAGGCAGCGGTCGCACTCGTGCGCGTTGTCCTCGAACTCGAAGCCGGTCGCGACCTCTGCGAAGCTGCCGCGGCGAGCTTCGACGCCGATCTGGTGCACCTCGTGGCGCGGGCTCTCCTTGATGTCGCCGAGCTCGGCCTTGCCCGGTTTGCTCCAGAATTCCTTCTTCACGATGAAGGGCCGCGGCTGCACGCCGGCGTTCTTCAGGTAAGCGTCGATCGCCCGCGCGGCGCGCTGGCCGTCTCCGATTGCGTCGATGACGACCGTCGGTCCGTCGTCGGCGGCGTCTCCGCCGGCGTACACGCCTTTGGCGTTCGTCGCGAGCGTAGTGCCGTCGATCACGAACGTATTCCATTTCGTGAGGGCCACCTTGCCTCCCGAATAATCCGTCAATCCCTTGAGATCGGTCGCCTGGCCGATCGCGGAGACCGCCATCCCGCAGGGGAGCTCGAACTCGGAGCCTTCGAGCGGAATCGGGCGGCGACGCCCCGAGCCGTCGGGCTCGCCGAGCTTCATCCTGATGCAGCGGAGGGCCTTGAGCTTGCCTTTATCCTTGACGATGCCGACCGGGGCGGCGAGCTCCATGAGCTCGATTCCCTCGGCCAGACAGTCCTCGATCTCCATCTTGTCGGCCGGCATCTCGTCCTTGGTGCGGCGGTAGAGGATGATGACCTTGTCGGCGCCCAGCCTCCATGAGGTTCTCGCGACGTCCATGGCCGTGTTTCCGCCTCCGACGACCACGACCGTGCCCTTGAGCGGCGTCGGCTTTTCCGCCTGCTCGGGCAGGAAATCGGCGCCCTGAACTATGCCGACCGTGTCGAATTCACCCTCGACCTTCATCGGGTTGCCCGCCCACGCGCCGGGGCCGAGGAAGACCGCGTCGTACTTCTTCATCAGATCGTCGAGCGTGACGTCCTTTCCGACCCGCACGTTGTACTCGATCCGGGCCCCGGTGCGGCAGATGTACTCGACCTCGCGGTCGATCACGTCGTCGGGAAGGCGGTAGACGGGGATTCCGTACCGGAGCATGCCGCCGGATCGGGCCTGAGCCTCGTACATGACGCTCTTATGCCCTCTCCGGCCGAGGAACCACGCGGCGGTGAGCCCGGCGGGTCCGGCTCCGACGATCGCGATCTTTTTGCCGGTGGGCGGCTCGCACTCCGGGCTGCCCTCGTAGACTCCCGGCTGGTCCGTGACAAACCTCTTGATAGCGTTGATACCGACCGCCTTGTCGACGTCGGCGCGGCGGCAGACGACCTCGCACTTGCGAACGCATACGCGCCCGCAGATCGCCGGCAGCGGATTCGTCTCACGGATGAGATCGACTGCCTGCCGGTAGAGCCCCATCGCCGATAGGGCGATGTAACCCTGCGCGTCGACATGCGCAGGGCAGCCCTCCATGCAGGGGGAGACGCAATCCGCGTAGTGGTTCGAGATGAGCAGCTCGAGGGCCGTGCGTCGCGCGGCTACGATCCGGTCGTTCCGAGTCGTCACTTCCATACCCGGGGCCACCCGTGTCGCGCAGGCGGGAACCAGCATCCATCGCCCTTTGACCTCCACGACGCAGAGGAAGCATGAGGCGTACGGTTCGAGCTCGGGCGAATTGCACAGGGTCGGGATCGAGTCGATCTCGTGCTCGCGCACTACCTCGAGGATCGTCTTCCCCGGTGCCGCCTCGATCTCGCGTCCGTTGATCTTGATCTTCACGTTCTCCATCTTGCTCGTTCCCTCACTTCTTGTAAACGGCGCCGAAGGTGCAGACGGTGATGCATTTGCCGCATTTGGCGCATTTCGTTGTGTCGATCGTGTGAGCCGATTTGCGCTCCCCGGAGATCGCCTCGACGGGGCAGTTTTTCGCGCAGATCGTGCATCCCGTGCACTTCTCGGGGTCGATGACGAAGTCGACAAGCGCCGTGCAGCTTGCCGCCGGGCAGCGCTTGTCTCTGATATGAGCCTCGTACTCCTCGGGGAAGTACTTCATCGTGGTGAGCACAGGATTCGGCGCGGTCTGGCCCAGGCCGCATAGGCTCGATTCGTGGATCTGCGCGCCGAGCTTCTTGAGGGCGTCGAGGTCCTCGGGTTTCCCCTCGCCCTGGGTGATCCTCGTGAGGATCTCGAGCATCCTCAGCGTGCCGATCCTGCAGAAGGTGCACTTGCCGCACGATTCGTTCTGGGTGAAGTCCAGGAAGAAGCGCGCCATCTCGACCATGCAGGTCTGATCGTCCATGACGACCATGCCGCCCGAACCCATGATGGCGCCCGTCGCGGGGATCGACTCGAAATCGACCGGCGTGTGTCCGAGAGAGGCCGGAATGCATCCGCCCGAAGGTCCGCCCATCTGCACGGCCTTGAACTTCCTGTTGTCCTTGATCCCCCCGCCGATCTTGAAGACGAGGTCGTTGATCGGCATCCCCATAGGCACCTCGGCGAGACCGCCGCAGGCGACTTTGCCGGCGAGGGCGAAGACCTTCGTGCCGCGGCTCTTCTCGGTGCCGTACGCCGCGTAGGCCGCGGCGCCGTTAGTGATGATCCACGGGACGTTCGCGTACGTCTCGACGTTGTTGTTGTTCGTCGGTTTCTGCCAGAGTCCCTTCTCGGCGGGGAAAGGCGGTCTGATGCGCGGCATGCCCCGTTTGCCCTCGATCGACTGGAACAGCGCCGTTTCCTCGCCGCAGACGAACGCGCCGGCGCCCTGCTTGATCTTCACGTCGAAGTCGAATCCGGAGCCGAGAATGTCGGAGCCGAGGTAGCCCCGCTCGCGCGCGGCGTCCAGCGCGATCGTCAGGCGTCTGATCGCCATCGGGTACTCGGCGCGGCAGTATATGTAGCCCATGTGAGCGCCGATCGCCTTGGCGCAGACGATCATCCCTTCGATGACCGAGTGCGGATCGCCCTCGAGAACCGATCGGTCCATGAACGCGCCCGGGTCGCCCTCGTCCGCGTTGCAGACGACGTACTTGACGTTGCTCTTCTGAGCGGCGGCGAACGACCACTTGAGCCCCGTCGGGAATCCAGCGCCGCCGCGGCCGCGGAGCCCGGAGTCCTTGACGACCTTGATAATCTCATCCGGCTTCATATCGAGGAGGGCCTTGCGCAGCGCCTGATAACCCCCGACCCCTTCGTACTCGTCGAGCGACTCGGGATCGATGAGACCGCAGTTGCGCAGGACGATGCGAACCTGATTCTTCTGGTGCGGCGCTTCCGAGCCGCCGAGCTCTTGTCCCGGCTCCATGCGAAGCGCCACGTGCTCCTCTACGATCCGGTTGCCCTTGACGTGCTCGTTGAATATCGTGTCGGCGATTTCCGGGGTAACGCCGCCGTAGACGATGCGGCTCTTGCCTTCGCGCACCTCGACGAGCGGCTCCCGGTAGCACATACCGATGCATCCGGCGCTCTTGAGCTCGAAAGAGCCCGGACTCGCGGCCAGGAACTCACTGAACCTGTCGAAGGTCTTTTGCGACCCGGCCGACAGGCCGCAGGTGCTCATTCCCACTATAACTTTTTTCATCGATCAACTCCGGATCTTGTGTGAATTCCGTTCGTTCACGTCCTATCGCGCCGCGGTCTCGCCGCAGCTCGCCGCGGCACGGGAGCGCTCCGCGTTCTCGCGCCGCCTGTACTCGCGAATCACCTTGCGCACCGACTGCGGCGTGAGCCGCCCGTGCGTGTCGTCGTTGATCATCATCACAGGCGCGAGCGAGCAGCATCCGATGCAGGCGACCGTGCTGAGAGTGAAGAGGCCGTCCTCGGTCGTTCCGTTGACCTCGATCCCAAGCTCGTCTTCGAGGGTGTCGATGATCATTCTCGCGTTCTGGACGTGGCACGCCGTGCCGTCGCACGCCTTGATCACGTACTTGCCCATCGGCTGAAGCCTGAACTGGCTGTAGAACGTGATGACCCCGTAGACCTCGGACTCGGGCACGCCCGTGACGTCCGAGATGTAGCTGATCGCCCTCCGGGGGATATAGCCGAAATGATCCTGCGCCGATTGAAGGAGCGGAATCAGCTCGCCCGGCGCGCCGTCGTAGCGCCACAAACGGTAACTGAAATCTTCGTTCCTCGCTGCCGTGGTAATCACCCCCTGCGTGATTCGACTCGTTCAATGAGGATTGCGATGGAACGCCGAGGAATCAATCCTCGACTAGCTTGATCACGGTCGCTTCGCGAACGCGCAAGACTCCGTCGATCTGGCTCAGTTTTTCGATGATGCGCGGCATCTTGCCGACGGCGCCCTGCCCCGTGACCATTCCCACGAGCTTCGTGCCGTTCTCGATGACGTCGCAGAAGACGACCTCGTCGATGAAGTAGACGGTCGTGAAGATCTGCTGGATCGCATTCTTGTCGATGTCGACGATGATGTAGCTCGTCGTGCCCGGCTGCTTGCTCGAGCTCGCGAGGCCGTGCGCTTTTACCGCCTGCGAGTAGATCTTGATGAACTCGTTCACGTCGCGATCGAGCTTCGGACGCTCGACGTCCGAGACGGAGGCGAGCTGCACCCCGTCCATTGCCGCGATTCTATCCTTCAGCTTCTTGATTTCCTCCTGTGAGTGCGCCTGCGCGAGAACGATGATGTCGAAATCTCCTCTGACCGCTTCGCAGCGCTGGACGCCTTCCATCTGATAGAGCCTCTTGTAGATGTCCATGCTCCGCGCGGAATCGGTGATCCTGATCGTGATGTAGGTAGTCGCCGATTCCCGCATTTCCGGTTCGGCCTTGGCCTTGGCTGAGCGCCCCGCGGTCGAGCCGGGGGAGAGCTTTTCGAGCGCTTTCACGAGGTCGGGAATCTCGAAAGGCTTGTCGAGGTAGCCGGTGTTGAGCTCGGAGAGAGCCGTGAGCTTGAGCGCTTCATCGCCGAATCCCGTTATCACGAGCACCGGCAGGTCCGGATATTGTATCTTGATGACCTTGAGGATCTTGAGTCCGTCGATATCGGGCATGAATATGTCGGTCACGAGGTAATCGTACGAGACGCCTTTCTCGCGGGCAGTGTTGAGCTCGTGGATCGCCGAGATGCCATCGGGGCAGGCGACCGCGCTGTAGCCTTCCTGTGTGAGGCCGATTGTGAGGTTGCGCCGGATTTCGGCCTCGTCGTCGATTATGAGTACGCGCCCTTTCAACGGTATCCTCCTGTTGGATTGCATGAGGTAAACTGACGGCAAGCCCCCAGCGGGACTTGCATTAACATGATATGATACTTCACGGAAGAATAGCCGGAAAATCGTATTTTGTCAAATATTTTGGCCATATCTGAAACAGTCGTCCCGGGCGGCGACTCGGCACCATTTTCGCAACACGATTTTTTATTGGACAATGCGGACGCGATACCTTACCGTATTTCGTGTCCGGCAACGGGGAATGTGTCTGTAACTCGTTACAAAATGGAGCCTTGCATGAGCAGCACAAAAATCGCCATCATAGGCCTCGGTTACGTCGGTCTTCCGCTCGCCGTTGAATTCGGCAAGAAGTACGACACCGTTGGATTCGATATCAGCCAGAAACGGATCGACGAGCTCAAGAAGAGCGTCGACCGCACGCTGGAGACCGCCG
>JAQTVX010000034.1 GCA_028706585.1 Candidatus Krumholzibacteriia bacterium
CTGCTTCACGAGACCAGTGAAGCCCATGAAAGCGAGCGACAGAAGCCCCGCCGTCACGAGCCCTATGGCGGTGCCGCGCAACCAAACAGGCGTATCGCACAGCTCCATGCGCTCCCTGATCCCAGAGAAGATCATCATGGCGAAACCGAATCCGACCGCGGCGCCGAAACCGAAAACGGTCGTCTGGACGAGGTTGTACTCCTTCTGAATATTGAGAACGGCAACGCCGAGGACGGCGCAGTTGGTCGTTATAAGGGGCAGATAGATGCCCAGCGCCTTGTAGAGCACCGGGCTTATCTTGAGAAGCACCGTTTCGACGACCTGCACGAGGGCAGCGATCACGAGGATGAACGTCACCGTCTGGAGATACTCGAGCCTGAAACGCACGAGAACGTGCTCGTAGAACAGCCAGGTCGCGGCTGATGCCATCGTCATGACGAATATCACCGCGGCGCTCATCCCCGCGGCCGTCTTTATCCGTTTCGATACGCCGAGAAAGGGACAAATCCCGAGGAAGCGGCTCATGACGAAGTTGTTGACGAGAACCGCACTCACGATAATGAGAATGAGCGTCTTCATCATCCACCTTCATTGCCCGCGCATATGGAACTTCGCCCAGGGTCCAGCGTATCGGGGCGCCGAATAAAATCCGCGCTAACGTAATACAAAATCCCGCTGAAAGCAATATGAAACTGGACCTTCCGACCGTCCGGCCAATCGAGATGATCGCGGGTCCGGCAACGTCGCGGCGCCGGCGCTCGAGACGGCAACACTCCAATATTCCTCGCAGTCATGCGCGCAGTCGAAAGACGTCTTGACGGCCTGCCCCAAACCTGCTAAACCCCCATGAATCAGAGGCCCGACCGCGCAGATTCATAGACACGACCTCGAAATAGTGACTTGTGGAAGCACCAGTTAATTCTAATTATTATTTGTCAAAATTATTTTACATATTTGCAGATATCGAGTATCATGCAGTCGAAGAGGCGCATCACCGGACGTCGACCGATAGTGAGGATTGGGCGTTATGATCATTGGAATCGGGATAGACGCTGTCTCCATAACGAGGTTCGATAAGCTCATCGAACTCAGAGGCGAGAGACTTCTGCGAAAGCTTTTCTCGGAAAGCGAAATCGAGGAGGGGATAAAGCGCGATAAGCATGCATCCTTTTTCGCGGCGCGATTCGCGGCTCGCGAGGCATTCGTCAAGGCCCTGGGAACGGGATTCAGGCAGGGTGTCTCACTCCGCGATATCGGCGTGATAAAGGACGATCTGGGAAAACCGGAGCTTTCATTCACGAAAAGGGTACAGGATGCGCTCAGGGCGAAGGGAATAACGAAATGTCACCTGAGCATCACCCATGACGGAGACAGCGCGCAGGCGATAGTGATTCTCGAAGGCGCGTAAGGCGCAATCGGAAAGGAGCCGAGCCATGAAGGAAATACCGAAGAACATGATCGGATTCAGCGGCAAAGCTTTCGTTCAATCGATGCTCATGCGAGAGGGTCTTCCGACAGCCGCCGGCAAGGAAGGGATCGATCTCGTCGTGAACCTTAGAAGACCGCGCAGGGAGTTCTTCATTTTCGTGGTATCCAATCTGCAGCCGAAGCGCGCCGGCGGCAAGGGCAAGGAGGCGCTCGATTGGTGGATACCCATTTCCACCGCCGCCGACGTCATCGCGTGCGTCGACCTCAGCGAGCTCAGGGTGTGGCTCTTCGAGCGCGACGAGCTCCCGCGGTACGCGCAGCAGAAGACGGGTTCGAAGTATCACCTTTACATGTACACGGAGAAGGAAGTCGCGCTCCGCGGCAAGAAGAGCATGAAGTTCGACTACGAGTTCGAGAGCTTCAAGCTCGAAAACAGGGTCTATCAGGGAATCTTCGACAGGCGGATTAGGCACGCGCCGAAGAAGGCCGCGAAGAGACGCATCGTGCGGAAGCGCGCGGGAAAGAAGCGCGTCTCCAGGAGACCGGCCGGCAGGAAGCGCACCGCCGGAAGAAGGAAATAGCGCGCAAGATGGCCTTCGCAAACCGCTTCGGGTGGTCGCTTTCCCGCGAAGCGACGTTCGACGATTGCAGACGCCGGTATTACTTTCACTATTACCTGAGCTGGGGCGGATGGCAGGCCGGCTCACCGGCGATCGCTCGCGAGGCCTTCAAGCTCAAACGTCTCGTCTCTCTTCCCCTCTGGCGCGGACAGCTCGTTCATTACGTCGCCTCGGTCGTGCTGCGGTCGATGAAGGCTAAGGGGAAGATCCCCGACAGGGAAAAGGTGATCGGCTACACGCTCGAACGCTTCAATGCCCAGTACGAATTCTCCCGCGAGAAGAAATACCTCACCGTCCCGAAAAAAAGAGGCGACCGCCTCAACATCGACTGGCTTGCGCTTTTCGAGCACGAGTACTCTCGCGTGCCGAGGCCGGCCCAGATCGATGAGATCCGCAATGAATGCGTCCGGGGGGTGGAGGCGCTCTGCGAGAGCCCGCTCCTCGTCGCCCTTCTGGAAACCGATCGCGGGAAATGGGACATCGAGGACATAGCCGGCGGCGACTTTTCCCAGCAGTTCATTCACGGCGGCGCGATAGTATATGTCAAGACCGACTTCATGTTCCGGGCGCTGGACGGCTCCCTGTGTATCGTGGACTGGAAGACGAATCGCGAGACAGCCGCCGGCGACGAGGCGCCAAACGCCGCCGTGCAGCTCGGCATCTACGCTTACTACGCGGCCCGCGTCCTCCACGAGAGCGTCGCCTCGATACGGCTTCTCGAGGTGAACCTCCTCTGCGGGGGCAAAATGATCGAGCACATTGCCGACGAAGAGAGCATCGCGAGCGCCGAGGAGAGGATCTCATCCGGAGTGGCCAGGCTGGCTGACGTCCTCGTCGAACGGGATACGGCGCGCAACGAGGCGCTCGCGGCGGAGCATTTCCCGAGGGCAGAAAATGCTCACTGCAGATACTGCAATTTCTATCGGCTTTGCAAGGATGAGACCTATCCCGACCGGCTGGTTTAAATCGAGAGAAATTCCCTGATCGCGCGAACAACGGAATCGCTTCCGAATCGCACGGGATCGACCGCAGGGAGAGACGTCGCCCTTTGGGCGGACTCGACGGCTCTGCGCGCCGCGCCGTCGTCGAGATCGTAAGTGTTGAGCGCGATTCCAACGACGGGGATCCTGCGTATCCCGTCGATCGCGCGCTCATACAGTCCGACGAGCTCGGCGAGCGCCGGTATCTCGACCCCGTAATTCCGGATGGCTCTGCGCGTCGGCTGGTGACAGAGCACATAGACCAGCGGCAGCGCGCCCGCGATCATCCCGAATGTGATCCCGGCGTATCCCGGATGGATGATGGAACCCTGGCCTTCGAGAATCACGACGTCCGCGCCGGGTGCCGCCTCGCGCACGAGGCGCTCCGTTGCCCCTCCGATGAAGTCGGCGACGACCCGGTCGACCGGGATGCCGCCGCCCGTTATCATGATCCCCGTCTGACCGGACGCAGCGAATGCGGATCTAACACCGCCGCGGAGACGCCCCAGGTGGATTTCCATTCCCGCCGTCATCTTTCCGGTGTTGCAGTCTGAGCCTGCGGTAAATACGACCGGGCAGAGCGGGCATCCTTCGCCGGAGGCCACGACGAGGTCGTCTGGCGGTCTTCTCACGTCCCAGAGCACGACGCCGCTGCGGCGAGCGAGCGCAGCGATCTCGTCATCGTCGTTCAGAAACTCGTGCATCCCGTTCATGACGTGGAGACCGCGGCGGATCGCTTCGACCACCGCCGTTCGGTCGGCGTCAGCGAGCTTTCCCCCGCGCGGCGCCGTGCCGAGCACGAACGTGTTCGGCCGATACGGAAGAGCTTCGTTCAGCGAGGCGACGACCGGTATCGCCCCTCCGAACCCGAGGACTTCCTGCACCGTTGCGGGCGCCCTGCTCGCGTCGATGACCGCTGCGACCTCTCCAGGAGCGTAACGTACAAGGCAGACGGCGGTTTTCGCGCCCAGCGGCGAGAAGCACCCGTCGGCGAGGATTGCCATGCGCCGGTCTCCCAACGGCACCGGCAGCGGGTACGGTCGAAAAGGCTCTCGTTTCGAATACCGTTTCATGATACTCAGGCGACGCCCATGCGGCCATCGTCGCTGCTCGGCGGGGAGGACGCCTGATAATCTCCCTCGATGTCCCCGATGATGTTCTCCAGAATGGTCTCGAGAGTCACGATCCCGCGCATCTCCCCCCTGTCTCCGACGACGACCGCCATGTGCATCGGCTCGTCCTTCATCACGACCAGAAGCTTCTCCGCCGTTTCGGTCCCCTTCGCGTAGAGCGGTCTGTGCATGACGGAAGTGAGCTTCTCGCCGCCGTCGAGCCCGAGAAGATCGAAGAGCGAGACTATGCCGACGATGCGCCGGTCCGACGGCGACACGATTGGGAATCTCGAATACGTGTGCTTGTTCGCCTCGGCGATAACCTCGTCCACCGAAGCCGTGACCGGTATCGATACGACGCGCTCCATCGGAATCATGAGGTCGATCACCTGAACGCCGCCGAACCGGAACACCCGATCTATGATGAGACGCTCGCGCCGCTCGATCGCTCCCTCTTTCTTGCCCGTCCGGTAGAGATGGACGAGCTCCTCGCGCGTCGAAAGAATATCGAACCGCTTATTGCCCGCGCCGGCCGCCCTGAGGAGCAGGCGCACGAGAAGGGTCACGGGCATGATGAGAGGCCAGAGAACGTACTCGAGGATCTTGATGGCCGGCGCCACGGCGACCGCGACGCGATCCGCATGGTAGAGAAACACCGACTTGGGAATCACCTCGCCGAAGATGAGGAGAATGGGAACCATGACGGCGGTCGCCACCTCGGCGCCTGCATGGCCGAACGTCTGAACCGCGAGCTCGGTCGCTGCCGCCGTGCAAACGATGACGGCGAGGTTCGTCGTCACAAGCACGATCGAGAAGAAGTGCTCCGGCGAGTTGATGAGCACCTCCAGCGTGCGCGCGCGCCAAAGTCCCGCCTTCGCCCTCGTATGGAGCCTGACCTTGCTGCACGAGACGACGGCGGTCTCGGAGCCTGCCGCGAAAGCGGCCAGCAGCACGGTGCCGACGATGACGATGAACGCGGCGAATGAGCTCATTGTCCTCCCTCCTCCGGAAGCCGCTCCAGCTTGAGCTTGTTCACTCGCACCCTCGTCGCCGATAGAACGAGAAGACGCAGGCCGTCCAGGGCGAAGGACTCGCCCTCGCGCGGGATCCTGCCGATCTTCTCGACGAGGTACCCGGCGATCGTCTCGACATCCGACGATTCGAGGCGCGTTCCCAGAATGTCGTTCACGTCCCTCAGGTTCATCGTACCGTCGGCGACGATCCGGTTCTCGTCGAGACGGTGGTATTCCTCGACGCGAGGCTCGCGCCGGTTGCGGATCTCGCCGAATATCTCCTCGAGAATATCCTCTAGCGCGAGAATTCCGGTGTAGGTCCCATGCTCGTCCACGACGACGACGAGGTGCTGATGGGACGCGATCAGCTCGCCGAACAGATCGCGTATCTTCTTGCTCTCCGGCACGAAGACGGCTGGGCGATAGATATCGGCGAGCCCTATCCGGTCGTCACGCGAGAAGCGCAGAAGATCCTTGGAGTAGAGTATTCCGACGATCGTATCGCCCGTTCCAGAGAAGAGCGGCACGCGGCTGAAGCCGCGCGCCTTGACCTGCGCAATTGCCTGATTGAGCGGCGTGTCGACGTCGAGAGCAAAAACATCGAGCCGGGGCGTCTGTATCTCCCTGGCCGTGATCTCGGTGAAGAGAAAGAGGTTCGTGAGAACCTCCTTCTCGAACTCCCCGAAGAGACCGTCCCGGTGTCCGATCTCGACGGCGGCCGCGAGCTCGCTTGCGCCGTACGTTTCGCGGCTATCCCCGAGGACTTTCCTGCTCTTCTCGACCGTGTAGTCGGCGATCGCGCCGAGGAGTATCCGCACGGGGGCAAAGACGATCATGAGCACCCAGAGAAGCGGCGCTGCGAGCGCTGCGAACGACGATGATCTCTTGAGCGCGAGGCTCTTGGGGGATATTTCGCCGATGAACAGGATCAGGACCGTCATGACGGCGACGGCGATCCCGACGCCCTTGTCGCCGTACAGCTCTATCGCGAGCGCTGTGACTGCGCTCGTCGCGTAGATGTTAACGAGAAGGTTGCCGAACAGAATGGTGACGAGAAGCATGCGAGGATCGCGGAGAATCCGCGCCGCGAGCCTCTCCCTCCTTCCACCATGCTCCATCTCCACGGCGGCCGAACGCGATATCGAAAAGAACGCGGTCTCTGAGGCGGAAAAAAACGACGAGAAGGAAAGGAGAACAGCGAGCAATACAATGAGCGGTAGATGAGACCCAAGAGCTTCCATGCCGTTCATGTCGCGCGAGTGAGCGATGTGAATCCATCGGCGGGGCTCATGGCGCTGTGCCGTTCCCCCGATGTGTCATTGCTTGATGACGGCTCCGAACCGCTCCTCGGCGGCCTTCGCCTCCTCGCTGCGCGGATACTCCCTCACAAGGCGACGTGCGACGCCGGCTGCAACCTCCGTCTGGCCCATCGAATCGTACGCAATGGCCATTCTCAGGAGAGCGCCCGGAACGCGCTTGCCATCCGGATATCGTTGCAGAATCGTCGAGAACTCCCGCAGCGCATCCATGTACACGGTCTGCTCCATGAGACATTCGCCCCTGATGAAAAGCACTTCTTCGCCCAAAGGGTCATCGGGGTACTCGACGAGAAATGATTCTGACTCCTCCAGGGCGGCCTGATATTCGCGCCGGTTGAAATCGAGGTATATCTGCCGGTAGAGCTCCTCTGGAGGAGGAACGGGGGCCGCGAGGCCCCCGACCGTGTCCGTTGCGCCGCCGAGTGCCGACAGGCTATCCATGGCGAGGACCCCGGGTGCGGCTCCAATCGTATCGCCCCCGGAGACGCCCGACGCGGGAGAGGCAGCATCACTCCGGTTTCCCGTCGCCGCCGGCGGCTTGGAGCGCGTCGTATCCGCCGGCCCTGCCTTTCGCCGCTCGGCCGGCCTGAACGAGGAGCTCTCCTCGGCATCGCGCATCGTCTCCTGGAGCTCGTTGAGCTGATCCTTGAGCTCCTCGAGATCCATCTTGAGCTGCGCGTTGGTTCCACGCGCAAAATCCCGGTTCTCCTTGAGCGCCTGCTCGATCACCGAGATCCGTTCACGCAGGATCGCATTCTCCCGGAGAAGGGAATCGACCTTCGCCGACGTGGCGAGGGTTTCGGCCGGCATCCGAAAGAACTTGCGTCCCCAGCAACCTCCCTCGACAGCAACGAGAAAAGCGAGGAGCGCGCAGATTCCAGCGCGGGCCTTCCATTCCTTCATGGTTCCCGCCTACCGGAGCACCATGTGTGCCCGGCGGTTCTTCGCCCACGCCGCTTCGTCATGAGCGGCGTCGAACGGCTTTTCCTCGCCGTAGCTGATCATGGAAATGCGAGCGGGCTCGACCCCATAAGTCGTGTAGAAATCAACGACGGCCTTGGCCCGCTTCTCGCCGAGAGCCATGTTGTACTCGTTAGTGCCTCGCTCGTCGCAATGTCCCTCGACCAGAATCTTGCTCGATGGGTTCGACATGAGCAGCTCGGCGTTCTTGACGAGCACGTCCTTGTATTCCTCCTTGATGGAATACTTGTCGTAATCGAAGAAGACGTCCCCGAGAACGAGCTCGACCGGTCTTTCCTGGACGACCGGCGCCTGCTCGATTTCCTTCGGCTGCTCGATCGGCGGCGGAGTCTGAACGGCCGGCTCGACCGGCTTCTCCACCGGCGTTACCTGTTTCTTCGCGCATGCGGGAAGAATCATCACCGCAATCACAAGCGCCAGAATCAACCATCTGTAGCGTGCCATCGGCAAACCTCCTTCTTGAATGCGACCCTTCCTCATTAGGCACTCCGAGCGAGAGCGAGACGCGCCGAGCCCGGACCGCCTGTATTAACCACCTGCGCACATGATACATGGAAGAGGCACGACGGGGAACCTTTTTTTTGGATGAGTCGTCTTCAGCGGCTCGACGACGCGCCCGCGCGCTCGGTCGGAAGCGACGACCAATCGGCGAATTCCCCGCGAACGACGCGCCTGCGCTCCTTCGTGTCGATATCCACGACCACCACGTAATTCGTTCCGCCCTCCCTGACGGTCGCAGCGATGTGGCGTCCGTCGGGAGCCCAGCATGGATCCTCGTAGCTCAGATTATCATCGAAGAGGGTCTCCTCGACGAGCCCGTCCGGAGAGATGAGCTTGAGCCGGTAGAGGTTCCCCTCCCGACAGGAGTACGCGATGAGATCGCCTCTCGGCGACCAAGCCGGGGATTGATTATAGGAGCCGCTCCGCGTGAGACGTCGCACGCCGCCTCCATAGGCATCCATGATGTAGATCTGCGGGGTGCCGCCCCGATCGGAGACGAACGCGATCTCGGATCCGTTCGGCGACCAAGTGGGCGAAATGTCGATCGCACGGTTCCTCGTGAGGCGCCTGAGCACCTTGCCCGACGAATTGAGCACGTAGATCTCATGGTTCCCGTTCACGCTCAGCGTCATGAGCATTTCATCGCGCGGGGCGAAATAGCTCCCAGCGATGTTGATGCCGCGCCACTGCGTCATGAGGTACTTCGTTCCCTTGGCGAGGTCGACAAGGTAGCAGTCCCAGTTCTCCCGCCGATCGGACGTGTAGCAGAACCTGCCCTGACCGAGCCAGAGGGGAGATACGACGATTTCCCCCTTCGTCATCTGCCGCTCTCCGAAGCCGTCGTAGTCGACGATGAACAGATTCTTGGACTCCCCTTGCGCACGTCTGAAGAGGATGCGCGTCGTCGCTATGCCGCGCTCGCCGATGAGAAAATAGACGATCTCGTCGCTCAGCTTGTGGCCCGCCGACCGGACTGCATCATCGCCGAATCGGTACCGCTTGTTGAAAATGATTTCCTTGCTCGAGAAATCGAGGAGCTTCGCGTCGAGGACATAGGACCCCCCCTCCGATGAGAGCCGTCCCTCGAGGAGCGCCCCTGCCGTCCTCCCTTCCCCCTGCGCCCCGCTCTCCTCGGATTTGAGAGTCTGAAAGAGACCGGAGTATTCGAGATCGTTCCGGATGACGCCGGTGATGGAGGCCGCGCTCGTGCGCTCCCTTGCGGAAGCGGCCTCGATTTCCATGATCACGAGCGGCACCTTCCCCCGTCCGGCGCGTTCGGTCTTGAGATAGATGTCGGTCTGCGCCAAGGCCGCCGGCGCGGCCGCGCAGAGCATGATCAGTGCTGCGAGGAAACGTTGCATACCTATTCCTTCTGCACGAACGTGAAATGGATACCGAGAAACAAATCGGCGAATGCACGTGGGAGCGGCGGAAAAGGCGCGGCGCTCTTCACGGCCCGCACGGCGGATCCGTCAAAATAGGAATTTCCCGAGCCCGTCTCGATGCGCACGTCGGATACGCTCCCATCCCGCATGAGCTTGAAATAGACGACGCAGGTGAGCCCGGACACCCCCTCGGAAACGGCCGAAAACCAGTTATCGGAAACCTTGCGCTCGATCGCGGCGAGGAAATAGCCGAAGGGAAAGCTGGCTGCATCGACAGCGATGCCCGTTCCGGAATTCGTTCCGACGCCGACGGAAACACCGAGCGCCTTTTCGTCCGAGCCGCTGCCGCTGGTTTCCTTCTTGACCTCGCCCGGTTTCTTGGCGTCCCCCCCTTTCTTCACGTCGGGTTTCTTCGGAACGGGAATCTTCGCTTCCGATTTCTTCGGCGCCTCGATCTTCGCCGTTCCCTCTTTCCCTTCCTCTTTCGCCGCACCTGGCGGCGCGGAACCGATGAGCGGCTGCAGTATCTTGACGGAGTAGACGCCCTCGGGGAGATTCATTGAGGGAACCGCCTTGAAAAGAAAGATGAGCGCGCCCATGATCGCGACATGCACGCACAAGGATATACCCAGGGAAAGCCTCATACTCTCCCGCCCCACCCGGTCACCGCTTCTTCTCTTCCTGCTCCGCGATGAGCCCGAGGTCCTCGATTCCGAGCATCTTGATCCGGGCGATCACCCTCAGAACCGTCTCGTATCGAACCCCCTTGTCGGCGCGGAGGAAGGCGCGCGGGGCCGTCGCTTCGATCGCCTTGCGGAATTCCATTGAAAAATCGTTCCAGTCGACCGCCTTCTCATCTATGAAGATCCCGCCGTTCTCATCGATTGATACGGTGACGCCTTCCTGTTCCTCGATCTGCTTCGCCTCGGCCTTCGGCAGCCTGAGCTTCACGCCGGCCTGCAGAAACGGCGCCGTGAGCATGAAAATGATGAGGAGCACCATCGTCACGTCGACGAGGTTCGTGATGTTGATCTCCGCCAGCGGCTTGCGGTCCGAATGTCTCATGGCTGCGGCCCCCTCACTTCACTCCGGACGGCGGCGACAAATAATCGCCTTCGCGCTCGGGTGCAGCCGCGTTCTTCCGGAGTTCCGAGTAAGACCCTTCGACAATCCGGTTTCGGAAGCGGCAGGCGAACGAGCTGAGCTCGTCCTCCTTGCCGCGGATCGATCTCTGAACGTAATTGTAACCGACGACGGCTGGAATCGCGGCGCCGAGCCCGAAGATCGTCGTGATGAGGGCCACTGCTATCCCCGGACCAACGACGAAGAGGCTCGCCGAGCCCTGCGCTCCCATGCTCAGGAAGGCGGCCATGATCCCCCAAACCGTTCCAAAGAGGCCGAGCAGCGGGGATATCGTCGCGGTCGTAGCGAGAAACTGAACATAGGTCTCCCACGTCGCCACGATCGAGATCGATTCGGCCTCCATGAGCTTATCCAGCGCGGACGGGGTTTTGATCGCTCCGCCTTCCAGCTCGGCGGCCACGGACGAAACGAGCTTTGCCTCGGGGCTCGCTGTAAACGCTTTCGCGCTGTCTATGAGCCCATGCAGGGAACGCTCGACCCTGAACAGCTCGAGGAAGCGCTCTGTTTCTTTCCGCGAGCGCTTGAAGAAACGCGCCTTCTCGATCATTATCGTCCAGGATACGACCGAGAGCACGGTAAGAGTCAGCAGAATGCCGTTACCGACCGTCCCACCGTGGAATATCACGTCGGATAGTTTCCCCGACACAATCTGCAAGAAAAAGATCGTCCCCTCATGCCCCATGTTCATCCTCCTTCGGCGGCACTTTCGGGCAACTTACTATAGTACCCCCGCGCGGTCAAGAAAGTTTCAGACTGGAGGAACCATATCATTTACAACATTTCCATAAAGTTAGAAAGATCATTTCACGCGAAGACTTGGCCCAGCGCGTACAAGCGGCTCTCGACCCTCTCCGTAGAATATATCGGGCGGCGCGCCAAAAGAAAGGAGTGTTTGGCTTGTAAAATGCGTCCCGGAGAAGTATAATATCCATGGACCTTTCTGTGCAGCACCGAGATACGAACCCAGCGGGAAAACGACTACCTATGAGCATTCCCCTGGCGAAGGAGTGAGAGCAATGAAACGAATCACGTTTCTCTTCCTTCTTGCCATCCTGCTGATGCCCCTCCTCGCGTCGCGGATCAGCCCGATCGATCTCAAGAGCGGAAGCTACATTGCGGACAAACCCGACCCGAGCGAATTTGCCGTCAATATCAATCTGCTCGGGGAGCAAGGTGGATTGTATCGTTCCGGCGAGGAGATACGGCTCTCCTTCCAGACGACGAAAGACGCGTACGTCATCGTGTACGATATCGACGTCGATGGGAACGTTCAGCTCCTCTACCCCGGGGACGGCCATCCGGCCGCTTCGGTGGGACGCATGATGTTCTTTCTCCCCGTGCCGGGGAAGAACGTGCATTGGACGACCGGCGGCAAGACGGGAGTCGAGTACATCCATGCCATCGCGGTGGCCGACCGGAACAGAATCAACGAGGACGAGCTGTACTTTCTCGCCCAAAACGATCGGCTCTCGGATGAGAAGCGGTTCCGCGTCGATCTGGATCCATATCTCGCCTTCAACATGATCGACGAGCAGCTCGTCAGCGGCGCCCAGGACGACCCCCCCGCAACGGATTTCACGTATTTCTACATCAACAAGCGCGTGGATTATCCGCGCTACCTGTGCTCCAAATGTCACAGCCCCCAGAAGCTCCCCGATCCATACGCGATGGAATGCCCTGAGGTCGTCATCGAGAAGATCTCATACGATGAGGAGCCGAGCTACCCAT
>JAQTVX010000035.1 GCA_028706585.1 Candidatus Krumholzibacteriia bacterium
ATGGTTCCCGCCCTCGCCATAGCAGCAGCCGTCGCCGCTCTCGACGATCACCGTGAGGCCCGGGTTGGCGAGCTTGGCGCCCGTCGCCACGGGAAGCGAGCGTCCGTGAAGGCCGTTGAACAGGTTCGCATTCAAATAATGCGGGGCCTTCGCTGCCTGCCCGATGCCGCTCACGAAGAGCACGTCGCGCGGCGCGAGCCCCGCCTCGACGAGCCCCTTCTTCACTCCCTCGAGAAGCGAGAAGTTGCCGCAGCCGGGGCACCAGGCCGTTTCATGAGTTCCATAATCCTCGATCGATACCATTGCCAATCCTCAAACGCTCAGCTCTCTCAGGATGAATCCGCTCGTGATGGGCAGCCCGTCATAGCGCGAGACTCGGTCCTCGATGGCGAATCCCGTTTCGCGGCGTATGAGCCGCGCGAGTTGACCGGTGGCGTTCCCCTCGACGCAGACGACTCCAGATGCCCTCTCGAGCCGATCGATGAATTGCTCCGCCGCGAGCGGCCACACCTGCGTGAAGTGTAGCGTGGCGGCGTCTACGCCGTTCGCCCTGATCGCGGCGGCGGCTTCTCTGACCGCGCCGCGGGTCGATCCCCACGAGACGAGAAGCAGTTCGGGTCTCCCGCTTCCCTCGTACTCGGGCGCAACGACTTCCCCCCGGATCCCTCCGAGCTTCCTGAGCCTCTTGTCCACCATGATCTTTCTAACGCCGAGGTCCTCGGTGAGGTGGCCGTCCTCCGTGTGCTCATCGCTGTCGGTCACGACCAGATGATCGCTCGCGCCCGGCAGGAGACGCGGGCTCACCCCGTTACTCGTGACGGCGTGCCTCCGGTACGGAGCGTCGACCGGCGCGGGATCCATGCCCGGCCTCACCCAATCGAGCCCTGCTGCATCGAAAGGTTCGACGGCGCGATAACTATCCGCGAGAAATTGATCCGTGAGGATGAAGACCGGCCCCTGATACCTCTCGGCGAGGAACATTGACCTTCTCGCGAGATGAAAGCACTGCTCGACCGTTCCGGGAGCGAAGATCGCTCTCGGAAACTCCCCGTGGCCCGCATGCAGGACGAATTCGAGGTCCGCCTGCTCGGTGCGCGTCGGAAGCCCGGTCGCGGGGGCGGGCCTCTGCCCGACGACGATCACAACGGGTGTCTCCGTCATCCCCGCGAGGCTCACGCCTTCGACCATGAGGGCAAATCCGCCGCCGGACGTCGCCACCATGCTCGGTGCGCCGGCGAAGGAGGCCCCGATCGCCATGTTGATCGCGGCGATCTCATCCTCGGCCTGCTCGACGACGATGCCCATCCGCTCCGCGACGTCGATGACGGTGAGCGGCACCGAAGTCGACGGGGTCATCGGGTAGAAGGAAACGAACCTGAGTCCAGCCGAGACCGCGCCGAGCGCGATCGCTTGGTTTCCATCGAGCATGAGCCGCGCCGGGCGCGCCGCGGCGCCGGGGAGCCTGCGCGCGCGGGACTCCTTTCCGCCGAACCACGCGAATGCATGCTGAATCGCGGCCCGGTTGCCCTCCGCCATCTCGGGATGGGCGGCACCGAAGACCTCGCCGACGCTCCCGGCCAC
Source organism: Candidatus Krumholzibacteriia bacterium (assembly GCA_028706585.1). Taxonomy (GTDB): domain Bacteria; phylum Krumholzibacteriota; class Krumholzibacteriia; order Krumholzibacteriales; family Krumholzibacteriaceae; genus SSS58A. Next base: position 1,582 of record JAQTVX010000035.1, read on the forward strand.
GGCCTCCACGTCGAGCCCCAGAACGGCGCAGAGGACGCCCAGCGCGGCGGTGTTCTTGAATTGCGCCGGCGCGAGATCCTTGAACGGAACCCTCAGGCACCGCTCGTCGCTGTCGCAGAAGGTGTCGTCCGCGATGACCAATCCACTCGGGGCGAGCTCGGCGGCGTGGAGCGTAACCGTTTCATCATCGAGGGCGACGAGCAGGTCGATCGCTTCGGTGGGAGCCTCGATCGCGTCCGGGCTCACCCGCACCGCGAAGGTGTTGTGCCCTCCACGGATGCGTGATTGATAGCCCTGCGTCACGACTATGGAATATCCCTGTCGGACGAGAATCTTGGAGAGAAGCCGGCCGACCGTCACCAAGCCCTGGCCGGCCTCTCCGCCCATAACGATGTTCATCGAACGCATAGAGCCTCTTAATCGATCTTCTTCTTCGCCCTCCGGCATCACATGCCTTTCCACAGGCTGTGAATGTTGCAGTACTCGCGCGCCCAAACCTTCTTCGCGGAGATGTTGAATATCGCCTCGGGCGCCTCGCCAGGATTCAGGAACTTCCGATACGCCTCGCCGTCCGCGATGAGCTGGATCCATTCGATGTAATGCTTCTCCTCCATCGGGTGGGGCACCGAGCCCACTTTCACCTTGTAGCCGTCGGCCACCTTCTCGATCACGGGAACGTGCTTTTCCTTCGCGGCGTCGGTCGAATTCTCCTTGAGAAGCGTCATCGGTTCGCCGCAGCAAACCAGCTCGCCCGCGCCCCCGTGGAGCACCTCGATGATGTTGCCGCATTTGGCGCACTTGTAGATCTCGAGTTTCTGTGCCATTGCGATCAGCCTCCTTTGTTATCCCTGGGATTCAGAGCCCCAGACCAACGTACCGGATCGAAAACGTTCAATCAATAGTTCTCGCCGAGTAGCTCGAAGTACGCCTTCGGATGCGCGCACGCCGGGCAGATCTCCGGCGCTTCCTTGCCCTCGTGGAGATACCCGCAGTTGCGGCAGCGCCAGACGACCTTGGCCTCGCGCTTGAACACCCGGACCTTTTCGATGTTCGCTTTGAGGGCCAGATAGCGCTTCTCGTGCTGCCTCTCGGCTACGAGGATCGACTCGAAGATCTGGGCGATGCTCTCCAGGCCCTCCTGTCTGGCGATCTTCGCGAAACCGGGGTACATCTCGGTCCATTCATAATGCTCCCCACCCGCCGCCTCGTCCAGATTCTCGGCCGTCGTGCATATTATCCCCGCGGGGAACGACGCCGTGATCTCGACTTCGCCCCCCTCGAGAAGCTTGAACAGACGTTTCGCGTGCTCCTTCTCCTGATCAGCGGTCTCTTCGAAGATCGCGGAGATCTGCTCGTACCCTTCCTTTTTCGCCTGGCTCGCGAAGTACGTGTACCGGTTGCGCGCCTGCGATTCGCCCGCAAACGCCGTGAGTATGTTCTTTTCGGTCTTCGTGCCTTTCAGCGCCATGTATTCCTGCCTCCTTGCCAAGGGTTATCGATTGACCAATCTTTCATCCATTCTCTCCGAATCGATCCGGCTCGCGTGCATTGACGACCCGGTAACCCAGATCCTCGACGGCCTTCGAGAGCCGCGAGACATCGAAACCGTCTCCCACCACCACCGCCTCTCCCTTCTTGAGATCGACCTCGACCGATGCGACGCCAGGGCTCTCGAGAAGCGCGCGCCGCACAGCCTCCGCGCAGTGAGTGCACGTCATGCCGGTTATGGAAATGCGGAGCATCCGGCCCTTCCCCGCCGCCGCAGGCACACCTCCGGCCTTCGCCGGCGGGAAAAAGGCATAGACGAGCACTGCGAGAAGGATAAAGGCGCAAGCCGTCTTTATATATGCGGGCAGCATCCAGTGCGAGTGAACCGCCGTCTGGGCGCCGATGCCATTGAAGATCGAATCGAGTATGAGCCCCGCCGCCAGCGCCGACACGGTTATCGCGGCAAGATAGATGATCATGACGCGCTTCCCCATGATCTTCCATACGGTCATCACGGTCGCGGCGTTCGTCGCCGGCCCCGTCATTAGAAACACGAGCGCCGCCCCCGGAGAGACTCCTTTCGCAATGAGAGCCGCGGCTATCGGAACGGATGCCGTCGCACACACATAGAGTGGAATCCCCACCGCCATCATGATCAGCATGGATACGATTCCGCCGCCGAGGATACTCGACAGATAGTTGTCCGGAACGGCGGCCGAAATGCCCCCCGCGATGACGATGCCTATGAGCAGCGCCCTGTTGATGTCCCTCGGCAGCGTGAGAAATCCGTAGCTGAGCGCCCGATGCAATCCGCCGCTTCGGCCTTCCATGCCGCTGCAGCATTCGTCCGTGCATACCGGGTGCTCCTCGCCGGCGGAACCTCTCTCGTAGCCGAAGACATTGACGAGAATTCCCCCGAATATCCTGCTCAGAAAGGCGACCACCGGCCGGAACACCGCAAATACCGGCCCGAGGAGGCACAGCGTCACCATGATGCTGTCGACCCCGGTCTGCGGGGTCGAGATGAGGAACGAGGTCGTGGCTCCCGCCCCCGCGCCATGCCTGCGCAACGACGCCGCAACGGGAATGACGCCGCACGAGCACAGGGGAAGCGGCACGCCGAAAACCGCCGCCTTGATGACTTGCCAGAGGCCCCTGCCGCCGAGGTGCCGCTCGACGAGCTCCGGCTTGACGAGAATCGAAAGCAGCCCGGCGGCCAGGAAACCGAACAGCAGGAACGGCGACATTTCCAGGAGCGTCGACCAGATTGAAAGGGCGAATCTAGCCGCAAAGGCTTGCAAGGGTCACCTCCATGGGGTCATCCTTCAGTATTCCGAGACGGGTCAAAGCAAAATCATACCTCACCGGATCTTCGGGCGAAATCCTCCTGAATCCGTCGGTTATCTCGCGCGCCGTCATCAGATCGGCCGTGCGTCTCGTCGTGAGAACGAATTTCTTCGAAATGCGGTACATGTGCGTATCCAGCGGCACAACGAGCATAGCGGGCGACACTTCGCTCCAGCCGCCCGGATCCACGGCGTCCGAGCGGACCATCCATCTGAGAAACAGGTTCAATCGCTTGCACGCGCTACCAGACGCCGGGGATGGAAGCAGGCAGGGCCGAAAACCGTCGCTCTTCCCGCGGATGTACGCGGCGAATCTCTCCGTAGCCGGAACGACGTCCCTGTCGGCCGCCCCGCTGCTCGCATAGAAAAGGTCTCGCAGCGAACCATACTCCTTCAGGGCCGCACGGACGCCTCCCAGCATAGAGACCACGTCGGCCCCGGTGATCCAGCGGTGCTTGAAATCGGCCAGGGCGCGCGAGAGATCCCGCCCACGCGCCTCGCGAACGCATTCCGCCGGAGAGTCTCCGAGGACATCGAGCACGCGCGCAACGCTGCCTCGAATCTGCCTCACGTTGCCGAAAGCGAGCGAAGAGGCTATCAGGCCGGCGATCTCCATATCGAATCTGCTCTTGTACATGTATACGAACTCGAGCGGATCGGGCGAAACATAGCACCTTTTGTTGTACTTCCTGTACAGACCCTCGAGCGCCGCCACGTTGAGCCCTGCCGTCCGTTTGTTACCACTCGCCGCCCTGATCATCTCAATGCCTCCCGGCCTTCTTGACGCACGCGGGACAGAGGCCGAGGAACTCGATCCTGCGCGCAAGGAGACGGTAGCCAGCACCCTTGACAGCGTCCCTTTCGGATTTCGTAAGTTCCGGCAGGGCCTCCATATCGTCGATCCGCCCGCAACGTACGCAGCGAATATGCTGGTGGTCGCTGCGGTCCCCGTCGAAGCGCATCTGCGATCCGCCCACGTCGAGCCGCTGTATCATGCCCTCGCGGAACATCACGTCGAGGTTTCTATACACCGTCCCAAGGCTTATCCGCGGGAGCCGTTTCCTGACAAGCCTGTACAGCTCATCGGCGCTCGGATGGCTGTCGAGCTTCGTGAGCTCCTCCCTGATCACCTCGCGCTGTCGCGTTTTCCGCATTCGACCACCCCGGGGCTTCTTATTGATAAAAGTAACCATTACTGATAATGGTCGGAAACCCCTGCGGTGTCAAGCGTTTTTCGACCGAGCTAACGCCAGGCGCCGGATGCGGCGCCAAACCGCCGAAGCGAAAAGGTTCAAGGATGCCCGGGATATGGCGCCGATGTGATGCTATTTCTCCGCGTCGGGTCCGACCACGATCTCCGTAGTGGCCCCCGTCACGACGAAGATTCTCTCATTGTTGCTCTGGAGATCAACGGGGAGGACGAAAAAACCCTTCTTCGTCTTGCTGTAGCCCATGGATATGCCGCGCACCGTCTCGCCGTCCCTGAATACGACCTTGATCTTGATGCCGTGAAGGGCCTTGGCATTGACGTCTTCGAACACGTTCCTTTCCCTGTAAGCCGGATTTCCGTCGATGGTCTTGACGAAAAACACCGCCTTGAGATCGGATAACTTCACCTCGTGGGTGGTTCCGACCCCGGGTTCCAGCGCGGTGTTAACATGGAATAGCGCTTTGTCCGGCAGAAAATCGTGGGTATAGCCCTTGAGGAGCGTCCCATCGCTATAATGCACAACTACCTTGTTCCGCTGTGTCAGCATCTTGCTCACGCTCCCTCGGGTAACCTACCTCACTATTATTACATGTGGACGCAACTGTCAACACCTGAGTCCATTCACCCGCCGCGCTCTTCGCCGAAGGCATCCTCCGCTCGCCGACCTGTATCTTCGAAATTTCCGTTTTGAGGTAGCACGGGCACGGCGGTTCGTTCTATCATGTCGCCCATGGTGAAGGACGAAGACGTCGAGCTGAGCCTCGTCATCCCGGCGTACAACGAGGAACAATCGATAGAGACCTGCGTGCGCGAGGCCGACGAGGTTCTGGCCCGCATTGGAAGACCCTACGAGATACTCGTCGTCGATGACGGCTCCACGGACGGCACCTTCGACAGGCTGCGCTCGCTCAAGAAGAGCGTGCAGCGACTCCGGGCCGTCAGATTCAGGGAGAACCGGGGGCAGACGACCGCCATGGCGGCCGGTTTCGAGCACGCGCGCGGCGAGACGATCGTGACGATGGATGCAGACATGCAGAACGACCCGGCCGATATTCCGCTTCTTCTCGCGAGGATGGATGAATGGGACGTCGTTTGCGGCGTGCGCACGAGCCGGCGGGACAGCTTCACGAGAAAGGCGTCGTCGGCGATCGCCAACTCGGTGCGAAACCGCCTGACACACGAGAATATCCGCGACGTCGGCTGCACCCTCAGGGCGTATCGGAGACGATACCTCCTCCGCGTCAAGCTCTTCGAGGGGATGCACCGGTTCCTGCCGACGCTTCTGAAGCTCGAGGGCGCCAGGGTAATCGAGGTTCCTGTGAACCACCGCCCGCGGACGAAAGGCGCAAACAAGTACGGCGTCGCCAACCGCCTCTTCAAGGGGCTGCGCGATCTCTATGCGGTCCGATGGATGCAGTCCCGCTACATGCGCTACGAGGTGAAAGAGGAGATAGAATGATCACCGACTACTTGCAGAGTCTATGGAACGAGCTTCTTCACAAGTCGACGAGCTGGTGGGTCATGGTCGGGATAGTCGGGCAGCTCTTCTTCGGGGCGCGATACATTGTGCAGTGGATTGCCTCTGAGCGGCAGGGACGGAGCGTCATTCCGAACTCGTTCTGGCAGCTGAGCCTGGCCGGGAGCCTGATACTCCTCGTATACGCGATCCATATCGCCGACCCGGTCTTCTTCCTGGCGAACCTCTTCACCGGCCTCATCTTTTCCAGAAACATCATGCTCATCAGAAGGGAAAAGCGACCCAGCCGTGAAGCCTGACCGCGGAAACACGCCAATCACCGCTCGGCCGGCGGGACCGCTCGCGGCTGCCCTCCGGTGCGCGAGGCCCTGAGGGGAGAGCCGCCATGATCAAACGCCATCCGGAGGACTTCTTCGTCGAGGAGATTCTCGCGCCCGATATCGCCTCGCGAATCCAGGCGAATACCGGCGCCTTCGCCATCTACCGGCTGACCAAACGGAGCCTCGCTACCGATGAAGCCCTGGAATCGATCGCGCGCAAGCTCCGGGTGCCCCCGCGACAGATCGGCTATGGAGGGCTGAAGGACAAGCACGCGCTGACCGTGCAATACGTCTCGATCGACTCGTCCCGTGGGGACGCCGGAACGATTCCCCTGCTCGTCGAAACGCCCGGCTGGAAGATCGAGCTCGCCGGCCGGCTCGACAGGGGCATATCCGCGGAGGACGTCTCGGGCAATCGCTTCCGAGTCGCCGTGAGGAACCTCACCCGGCGGCAGTGCGAGAGGATGACCGCGACGCGGCGGGCTCTATCGCCCGGCGGGGCCAGAGGCGGCCGGACGCTTCTTTTCGTCAATTACTTCGGCGCCCAGCGTTTCGGCTCGGCGCGCCACGGGCGGGGATTCGCCGCACGGCGGCTGATAATTGGAGATTTCGAGGGTGCGCTCAGGCTCCTCATCGCGGTTCCCGATCGCAAGGATTCGCGCGAGCGCAAGGCGGCCAAGCGGACCATCGGCGCCGGCTGGGGAGACTGGGGAGGCCTTGCGCGCATGCTCGCCCCCTGCCCCGAGCGAACCGTGGTCAGAATCCTCGCGGAGACAGCGGGGGATTTCCGCGCCGGCTTCTCGGCCCTTCCGCACATTATCAAGCAAATCACGATCGAAGCGTATCAGTCGTACCTGTGGAACGAGGTCGCCCGCCGCGTGATCGCGCGAGATTGCTCCCCGCCCCTTACAAAGGCGCCGTCGCGGTTCGGCGATTTCGCGTTTCCGAACGCCGCGAGCGTCCCCCCCGCGCTGTCCGCCGCCGCCATCGCGCTCCTCTGCCCTCAAACGGCGCTTCACGAGCCATTCGCGGAGGCAGCCGCGAGCGTTCTCGCATCTGAAGGAATCTCTCTGGAGGATCTCCGCGTTCCGGGCCTGCGCATCCCTTATTTCAGATGCGCCGCGAGATCCCTCTTCGCGGAGGCCCGCGAATTCTCACTGGGGCCGTTGGAGGCCGACGAATCGGCGAGGGGCAAGGGCGTATTCAAGCGCCGCCTGAGATTCTTCCTGCCGCGTGGCTCCTACGCAACGGTGCTCTTGGCCGCGCTCGGAGCCCATGCACCCGCGGTTTCCGACTGAGCCGTCTCCCACTGCTACGGGCGGCGCGCTCAAAGCAGCTTTCGATAGATGACCTTGTCGTCGCCCGGAGCGTAGAAGTCCTTGAGAAGCGCATCGAGCTCGTATCCGAGTGATTGATAGAAGGCCCGCGTGTCCTCATACTGGGTCTTGTAGGAAGTGTCGATGTAAATGCGGGTCCCATGAGCGGCTTTGACTTGCTTTTCGAACTCCCTCATGAGGCTCTTCCCGAGCCCCAACCGCTGGAAATCGGGATGGACGGCAATCCAGTAGAGATTGTGGCTCGAGACGGTGCAGGGAATCGGCCCGTAGCAAACGTATCCGACGGTCCTGCCCTCGAGCTCCGCGAAGATGAAGTAGTAACCGCTATCGGCTGCTCCCTTCGTCATATTGTCCTGCACGAGCTCGACGGCGACGCCGACCTCGGCGGGGGTGAAATACCCCGTCGCTTCGATGATCTCCTGCACCGTGTCGCAGTCGTCGAGCCTCACTGTTGTGCGGAATGAAATCTTCGGCTGACCATGGCCGGGCGAGTTATTCTTCACCGCGAGAGCCCTTTCCTGCGAACGGAATCCTCGAGCACCAGGCGAATCACGGCCGTATAATCCAGACCGCCCTGCTGCGCGGCGGCAATGAAGCCCGAATCGGGCGATATGCAGGGATTCGCGTTGATCTCGAGAACGAACGGGTTTCCCTTGGCGTCGACCCGGAAATCGACGCGCGCATAGCCTCGCAGGTCGAAGAGCCCCCAGCAAGAGCGGCATTGCCGCTCGAGCTCGCCGAGAAGCTCGTCGTCGTCCGGGGAAAAATCGAATCCCCGCGGGGTGCGCTGGTACTCGAACGAGTCCTCATCCCATTTGGCCTTGTAGCCGACGATCTTCGGCTTGTCCTTCGGGTAATCGATGAAACGGATCTCCGCTATCGGAAGCACCCGCGGCCCATCCGGCGTGGCGATCATCGATATGTTGAATTCTCTCCCGTCTATGTACTCCTCGGCGAAGCATTCTCCGCGAAGACGGGGCGCCCATTTCTCCATGGCGCGCATCAGCGACGCCTCGTCAGGCTGCCGGATGACCATTTCGTCGTCCATACCGAAGGATGCATGTTCCCAGATCGATTTGATGATGAAACTCGGCTTCTTGCGTGAACGTCTGCGCTTCCCGACGATCGAGTCCATCGCTCCGCTCGGCCAAGGCCCCGCCCAATCGGCGGTCGGAATCCCGGCCGCCCTGATGCGCTCTTTTGCCAGCACCTTGTGAGACGTTAGAAACAGGGCCTCGGCTGGGGAGCCTGTGTACGGAACGCCCATCGCGTCGAGAACAGCCGGCACGACGAATATGAGCCGCCCGTAGCCGTCCAGGCATTCGACGAGGTTGAAGACGGTGTCCGGCTCGAACGGGGCGAGCCGCTCGACGACTTCTTTCACGTTCAAGCCGCAAGGGATATTCAGGGTCACGTGGCCCAACCGCTCGAGCGCAGCGGATATGGCCTCGAGCTGGATGAGAACGTCGAGCTCGTCCGTCTTGGCCTTCTCGCTTACCGCATTGAACAGGATCGCAACGCGCATGGCTTCCTAAGAACCGGTGTGTACACTCTCGCGCCTCGCGCGGGCGAGGGCGGAATGGAGAATGCGATTGATGAGCTCCACGTACGGTATGCCGAGCTTGTTGCACAATATGGGAAGATCGGAATGCGTCGGATGGAGACCTGCGAGCGGATTGGCCTCGATGAACTGCGGCTTCCCGAAGGCGTCGCACCGCAGATCGATCCTCCCCGCGTCGCGACAACCGATCACGCGCCAGCACTCGAGCGCGATCCGCTCCACCTCGCGAATGACCGGATCGGCATCGGGACGGACGAGGATATAATCGACGAGCTTCTCACACTGCTCCTTGTTGATATATGAGTAGACGCCGCTTTCCGCGCCCGGTCTGAGCCCCATCTCGAGAGTCCCGATGACCTCGGCGCCCACGACGCCCACGGTGAACTCTCGCCCCGAGAGATACTCCTCTACGAGGACCGGCTGTGCGTATTCCCCGATGAGGTCCGCGCAGAGAGGCCACAGCCCGGCGCGATCGCTCACGATCGACCTGGAGGTGATCCCCTTGCTCGTCCCCTCGGCAACCGGTTTAACGAAGTAGGGCGGCTTGAAGCGGATGGCTGACGAATCGGCCTCGCTCTCGACGACCGAGAAATCGCATGTCGGAATCCCCGCATCGCGGATCACGCGTTTCGTCATCCCTTTATGCAGGGTGAGCGTCATGACCAGGGGGTCCGAGAATGTGTAGGGGATTCCAAAGGCATCGAGGATCGCCGGCACCTGCGCCTCGCGCCCTATGCCGCGCAATCCCTCGGCGATGTTGAAGACAAGGTCCCACCGGTCGCCGCCGGCGAGCCGTTCGACGAGACGCCGGAAATGGCCTATCCGATCGGTCTCGTATCCCAGCTCGCGTATCGCCTTCTCGATCTCATCGATTGTCTCCTCGCGATCGAACTCGGCCGTCTCCTCCTCACCGTAGCCCATCGCGAGATATTCAGCTCTGAGGTCGTATGTGAGGCCTATTCTCATGGTCTGAAAGCGACGCCGACCTTTCTAGACGCGCACGAGCTCCTCGCCGGGCTGTGGATCGTAGTAGCGATAGATGTTTCCCTCGTAGTTGCGCAGAACGACATAGTCGCCTTCCCTGCCGACGAGGTAGTCGGGCATAATGGGGGTCTTTCCTCCGCCGCCGGGGGCGTCGATGACGAATGTCGGCACCGCGTACCCGCTCGTAAAGCCGCGCAGACCCTGGATGATCTCGAGCCCCTTGGCAACGGGTGTGCGGAAGTGCGATGAGCCGTAGATCGGATCGCACTGGTATATGTAGTAAGGCCGCACGCGCAGCATCATGAGCCGCTGAACGAGTTTCTTCATCGTCTCGACGCTGTCGTTGATGCCCTTGAGAAGCACCGTCTGGGAGCCGAGCGGGATGCCCGCGTCCGCGAGCTGCGCGCAGGCGCGGCTCGTCTCCGGCGTGCACTCGTCCGGATGTGTAAAGTGTATGCTCATCCAGATCGGGTGATGCTTGCGGAGCATGCGCGTGAGCTGAGGAGTTATGCGCTGCGGCAGCACGACGGGCGCCTTCGTCCCGATTCGGATTATCTCGACGTGGGATATGCGCCTGAGCTCCGTCAGTATCCAGTCGAGCCTGTCATCGCTGAGGGCGAGCGGCTCGCCACCCGAAACCAGAACGTCCCTGATCTGCGGATTGACCCTTATGTATTCGAACGCCTTCTCGAGCCTCGACACCGCCGGGTACAGCACGCCCTGGCCCACTACGCGCGAGCGCGTGCAGTAGCGGCAATAGGTCGAGCAGAAATCCGAGACAAGCAGCAGCACGCGGTCCGGGTACCG
>JAQTVX010000296.1 GCA_028706585.1 Candidatus Krumholzibacteriia bacterium
AAGCTCGTGAACCGTGAGCTCCCCGCCCTTTCCGCAGAACAGGTACGACCCCCGCTCTCCTAGGAAAAACGAGAGCATCCGCTCGTCCGAGACGAGCGAAGAGAGGAGCCTGTCCGGCTGCTCGACGCTGGGATAGAGCGCCGCGACGTACTCGCCGTTCCCCCGCTCCAGCATGAGGCGCAGATTGATGAAACGCCGTTCGATATCATCTATCTTCTCGAGAAGCTCGGAGCGTTCCGCAGAAGAGATGGTTCCATCCTGGAGACGCGACTGGCAGTACGTGAGCCTTGAAAGCGTCGCGCGCTCCGCATCGAGAAGCTTGTCGTTCCCCTTAGAGCCGGTGCGCTCCATCGCCTCCCTGAGAAGCGAGGCGAGAATCTGCGCCCTGCACTGCTCGGTGTAGCTGAACGCTTCCCTCACCTCGGTCGCGCTCCTGCTTTTCGACAGGATTACCGAGACCATCCGCTCATATGGAAGAATAGCCGGCTCCAGGAAATGTCTTCGCAGCTCGTCCGAGCCCGCCAGACGCCTGAGCGACTCGACCGAGACGATCGCGCGATGCTGGAACGCATAGCTCTTCGCCGTGTCCCCCAGCGTGAAATAGAGCTCGCCGAGATCGGAGAGACACCTCCATTTGAGCTCTTCGAGGCCGCTCCCCTCGGCGAGGGAGAGCGCGCGCTCGAAGCAGGCGACCGAGGACAAGTCCTGGCTCCCAACACGGGCCATGAGATACAAGGTCCGCGCGCGCAGGTAGTCCTCCCCTTCGCGCGGAAACAGACGAAGCGCCTCATCGAGGTACTTTCGCGCCGATGCGGTATCGCCGAGATCTATGCGAAACGAGGCGAGATTGTTGAGCGCCCATAGTACTTCAGTCCGCTCTTTCGACGCACGCGCGATGTCGAGGCATTTCTCGTAGAATTTCCAGGCCAGATCGGCGCGTCCCGCGGATTGATACGCGGAGCCCATGCCGCTCACGACCTTGCCCAGCAAATAGCCGTTCCCCGTCTCGGACGCGACGTCGAAGGACTTTTCGTAATGCTTCAGGGCCCGTTCGTAATCGCCGAGGTAGAAATACACATTGCCGATGCCATAGAGCGCCTCGCCCATGCCAGAGCGGTCTCCAATCCTCTCGTATATCGTCATCGCCTCGTTCTCGAACGAAAGGGCGTCGCGGTATCGACCCTGCATATCCGCGACCATCCCGAGGGAGTTGAGGCTCCACGCGGCTCCACGTTCGTCGCCGATCCGCCGCTTCACGCCCAGCACCCGGCGATAGAACTCCTCGGCTCTCTTGAAATCGCCGAGCTTGTGGTACGTAAGGGCGAGCCCTCCGAGCGCCCAGCCCAGGCCGTACAGGCTGTTCGTCTTCTCGTATGCTTCCAACGCGTAGGTGTAATGGTGAATGGCCTTCGCGTATTCGCCCATATAGCTGCGCAGGTAGCCGAGCCTGAGATGAGCGCCGAGCCGCCCCTGAACGTTGTTCTCCTCCTCCTGCATGGCCAGAGCCTGCTGAAAAAGCCCGAGAGCCTCCTGCTTGTTGCCCCGCGCCTCGGCGAGCGCCCCACGTCCGTAGAGCACGTAGCCCAGGATCCATCTCAGACCGCACGCATTCGCGCTCTCCCAGGCCTGAGTCAAGTACCCCTCGGCTGCCTCGAGCCTGCCCACGTTCACCTCGACCTGCCCCAGATTATTGAGGAGAATTGCGGTCCCTTCTTTGTCATTGATGTCCCGGGCAAGGGCCAGAGCACGGACGTAGAACTCGCACGCTTCCTCGTTTCTCTGGCGTTTCTCGTCGAGCCTCCCGAGACCCGTCAGGATCCTGCTCTCTATCCATTTGAATCCTCCCGCGCGCGCGGGAGCAAGCGCCTCGCGATAGAGACTGTCGGCCTCGGCTATCCGGTCGGACGCATTCAGACAATCGGCCTCATTGAGCATAACTTCAGCGCGAAGCCTCTCGATCGAGGGAACGTTCGCGGACAGAGCTGGCAGCGCCTTCAGGGATTCCACGGCACCGGAATCGTCATCGCTCGAAAGAAGGCACCTGGCGAGCGCCTCGCCGCACAGGATTGCCGAGAGGGTATCTTTCGCCATGCCGGCGGCGTCGCGAGCGCGCCGGAAATATGCGGCGGCTTCGCCGAAGTCGCGCTGCAGATAAGCCTTTTCGCCGCTGAGGATGAGCTTGAAATTCCCCTGCTGCGGCCCCCTCATCCGATCGAGCGCGAGAGCGCCGTACGCGAGACCGGCATTCGGCGCGCATAGCCGCGAGCGCGCCTCGATGAGGCCCTCGGCGAGCTCGACGAGACCGCCGTTTTCATCGAGAGCTTTCTCGAAGTATTGCGCGGCTTTTTCGCTCAGCCCCGCGTCGAGGAGCTCCGAGCCGGCGTTGTACCTCGCGAGCCTCGCCACGAGCGTGGAATCCGCCGCCCGCGCGCCGACGAGCGGCGCCGAGAGCGCCAGAGCCGCCGCGAGTAACATTATCGCCGAAAAACGCCTTCGCATTCACCTCTCCCGTCAAAGCGCATGATGGCTGCGAGGACTGCCGTCGAACGGACGAGGCATTGTATCATGATGCCTTCCAGAGCCTCCAGATGTCGGACAGGACCTTCTTCTTCTTGCGGAGCATCTCGTCCTTGGACTCGCAGCGGACGGTTCCGGCGGCTGCGCCCGCGTGTCCGTCTCCGATATCGAGCGTGCGCATGATCTCTCCGATGTTCTTGCCATGCGGCTTGCCGGTCATGTTCATCGAGAGAGACATCGAGAAAGAAAGGTCGTTGGTCTTGCGATCGCCGCGGAAGAGCGGGCTCACGGTGAGGGCGGCGAGCGCCTCGGGTCGGCTGAGATACACGAGGTTCTTGAGAACGCGCGGCGGCCTCGAATGGGAGGTGAAATCGAGAATGACGATCTCGTGAGCCGCGTCCTCGGGAAGGAAGTCGATCGACTTCGACAGAAAATCGACCATGCGCTTCTCTTCCTCGCGGTATCGCGCGAGTTGCCCCGATACGGTCGCATCCGCGAG
>JAQTVX010000297.1 GCA_028706585.1 Candidatus Krumholzibacteriia bacterium
CGGATCGCATCGCCTCGATATCGGAGGCGTTCATTCAGAAATACGACAAACACTAGCGCGGCGAAGCGTGGTTCGAACCGATTCGCGCGGCAGAGGTCGACATAGCCGGCGGCTACGAGGGCCCGGCCTACGCGGTGCCGACCGAAGAGGGCCTCGATCTCATCCGCGCCTTCGCGCGGCGGCTCGGGCTGTTCCTCGACCCGGCGTACACGGGCAAAGCGATGCTGGGTCTCTCCGGCGAGGCCGCGAAGGGGCGCTGGAGAAAATCGGACAACGTGCTCTTCATCCATACGGGCGGCATTTTCTCGCTCTTCCCGCGGCGGCACGAGCTAATCCCTTGACACAACAAGACTTCGCCTTATCCCCTTGACACCCCGTATCCGCGCGCATAATGTTCTCCCGAGCAATTCCGCGGCGGCGCCGGCGGCCGGCCGCCAGAATATACATCAGCCGCAATGATCCGAAAGGGTTGCGAGAAGGAGGATGGGGATCATGTTCAAGGGTCTATACGTCGCGCTCGTCACCCCGTTCAAGAAGGACGGGAGCCTGAACGAGGACAAGCTGCGCGAGCTCGTGCAGTTTCACGTCAAGGCCGGGACGAACGGCCTCGTTCCCTGCGCGACGACGAGCGAGAATCCCACCTACACGTGGGAGGAACATTTCAAGATCGTCGACATCACGGTCAAGGAAGCGAAGGGCAAGATCAAGATTTGCGCCGGATGCGGCACGAACTCGACGCAGAAATCGATCGATAACGTCAAGAAGGCGCGCGAGCTCGGCGCGGACGCCGCGATGGTCGTGACCCCGTACTACAACAAACCGACGCAGGAAGGTCTCTACGCGCACTTCATGAAGATCGCCGATGAGGGCGGGCTGCCGCTCATGCTCTACAACGTGCCCGGGCGCACCGGCCTCAACATGCTCCCGAAGACCGTGCAGCGTCTCTCCGCTCACGAGCGGATCGCGGCGATCAAGGAAGCGAGCGGCTCCCTCGAGCAGATGTGCGAGATCATTCTGCTATGCGGCGACAAGATCGTACTGCTCTCGGGCGACGACGGCATCACGCTTCCGATTCTCGCAGTGGGCGGCAAGGGCATCGTGAGCGTCGTCGGCAACATCGTGCCGAAGGACATGCTCGCGATGATCGCGGCCTTCGAGAAGGGGAATCTGACCGAGGCGCGGAAGCTGCATTACAAGCTCTTCCCGCTCTGCAAGGCGATGTTCATCGAGACCAACCCGACCCCGGTCAAGGAAGCGATGAACATGCTGGGAATGGAGGTCGGCGACGTACGACTCCCGCTCGTCGGGCTTCTACCGGAAAATCGCGAGAAGCTCCGCAAGGCGCTCGTCGACTACGGGCTCAAGCCGGTGAAGTGACGCGCCGATTTCGCGCGCATGAACAGGAGAACCATGATCAGGGTCATCGTATGCGGCGCCCTGGGCAAGATGGGGCGCACGGCCGCGGACGAGATCGCAGGGTGCGCCGATTTGGCCCTCGTGGCCGCGATCGGGACAGCGGGGCATGCCGGGCTCGGTTCCAGGGTCGCCGGGGTAGAGGTCACGGCGGATCTCGCCGCCGCGCTCCCGGGGGCCGACGTCGTGGTCGATTTCACGAATCCCAAGGCGGCGCTCGAGCACCTGCGGATGAGCGCCGCAGCGGGCAAGGCCGCAGTCATCGGCACGACGGGTCTCTCCCCGGACGATCTCGCGGCCGCGAAGAAGCTCGCGGAGAAGATTCCGCTCATCATAAGCCCGAACATGTCGGCCGGCGTCAACCTCATGTTCAAGGTCGCGGCGGACATAGCGAAGGCGCTTCCGGATTTCGACGCCGAGATCGTGGAGATTCATCACAACAAGAAGAAGGACAGCCCCAGCGGCACGGCGGCGCGCCTGGCCGACGCGATAGCGGCGGTGCGTCGCTCGTCGCGCGTCGTGCACGGCCGCGAGGGGCTCGTCGGCGCGCGCAAGCCGGACGAGATCGGCATGCACTCGCTGCGTGGCGGCGACGTGGTTGGGGAACACACCGTGGTCTTCGCGGGCGAGGGCGAGCGATTCGAGATCACTCATCGGGCGCATTCGAGGAGGACTTTCGCCCGCGGCACGCTGCGCGCGATCCACTTCATCGTCGGAAAGAAGCCCGGCCTCTACACGATGGCGGACGTGCTCGGGCTCTGACGGTCTCCTCTCCCCTCGAACGAGATGGCTAACACACGGCCTCGCTTATCTGTCATGATGTTGGGAGCATGAACGACTCCAACGCGAGCGATGGAACTCTGGTCAGGTTGGCGTGCCAGGGGGACGCCTCTGCGTTCGATCAGTTGGTGCGCCGCCACTATGGCGCCGCGTACGCGGTGGCCCTAGCCGTGCTCGGGTCTCGCTCGACGGCGGAGGATGTTTGCCAGGACAGCTGGCTGCGCGCTCTCGAACGACTGGGAGATTGCCGGGATCCGGAGCGTTTCGTTTTCTGGTTTCTCCAGATCGTTCGGAACCGCGCGCACAATCGACGCGATTATGATCGCGTCCGCTTGGCCGAGCCGCTCGAGTCGGGCGCCGCGCAGGGGATGGAGGATCCGGAGCAGAATCTCAGGCGCGAGCGACTGCGGATACGGCTCGAGCGAGCTATTGGGACGCTCCCGGAGATCGAACGAGAGGTCGTTCTTCTCCACGATCTGGAGGGTTGGGGACACCGCGACATAGCTCAGAGTCTGGGGATATCCGAAGGTATGTCCCGGCAACACCTGTTTCAGGCCCGGCGCAGGCTTCGAGCCGAGCTAGCCGGGCATGCCGGCGGAGGAGCCGATAATGACGGATGAACGGAAAGACGGCCGCGAGGACCGCATCGATTTCTCCTGCCTCGACCCGCGAGCGAGCGCGGAGCATTTCGAGGATCTCGTGCGCGGCATCAGGCTGGCCGCGATACCGGAGCTCGAGCGTCGCAGCGGAGCCATGAGCCTTTGGGGCCAGATCGTGAGATGGCGGCGGCCCGTGGCGGTCCTACTCGGGTTGCTGGGCCTC
>JAQTVX010000298.1 GCA_028706585.1 Candidatus Krumholzibacteriia bacterium
AGTCTCTGATCAGCCTCCCCAGCCTCTTTTCCTTCCTCTTCCTCTCCATGGCCGCGTTCTTGTCGACCCTCGACGCCGTATATGAAGCTTCCTTCCTCAGCTTGAAGTAACTCTCCATCAGCTCGTGCGGTATTTGCCCTTTTTCTGCGGCCTCCCTGACGGCGCAGCCCGGTTCATGCTCGTGCGTGCAGTCTTTGAACCGGCATCCTTGTGCATAGTCATCGAGAAGATCGAATTCCGGGGTTTCACCCCATAATGACAGCTCGCGCATGCCCGGCGTGTCGATCAAAAGGCCGTGCTCTCCCATGTCATAAAGCTGTCTTGTGACCGTTGCGTGCCTTCCGCGCGAGTCGTCTTCCCTCACTTCCTTTGTGGCCGCCAGTTCCTTTCCCGCGATCGCGTTTATCAACGTGGACTTGCCTGCGCCCGAGGAACCGACAAAAGCATGGGTTCTTCCAGGCTTCATCAGGATGACGAGCGTCTCCATGCCGTCGCCTGTTTTGGCGCTTACGAGAAGCGCCGGCACCGGTTCGATGAGCTCCGCTGTTTCCCGTAGAATCTTCCCTGATTCAGGATTGACATCGGATTTGTTCAGGACCACTACCGGCTCGATGCCGCTGCCTTTGACAGCCGAGACGTAACGCAGCATGCGCATGCGGTTGTGATCATTATCCAGCCCCTGCACGATAAAGAGCACGTCGATGTTCGCGGCTATCACCTGCTCTTCCGTTCTTATGCCTGCCGCTTTCCTCGAAAAGCAGGTTCGCCTCGGCAGGACTGCGTGAATGATCGCCTTGCCTTCGGTTCCAAATACCTGAACGGCAACCCAGTCGCCTGTTTTGGGGAAATCAGCCGATGAAGCCGCGGAGAATTGAATCTTGCCCGTGATCTCGGCCGGCATTTCGCCTCCCGCGGCCGCCACGACATAGCGTTCCCTGTGCTCCGCTATTACCCTCGCGGGCTCGAGACCTTCGCTCCTATGCGGGGCAAACGCATCCTCGAACCATTTGTCCCAGCCGAGACTATATAGACGATCTGCTTCCATTTCTTTCAGCAGACTGCGGCCGCCGCGGGTGGCGCCGATGGGGCCCCCGCGCGCAGCGCAGCGAGCCTCGCGAGCGAGCACGTGCGGGGTGCAATCGGTGACAGGACCCGCGCGACCAGCGCAGGTAGGACCCGCGCGGCGTGCGCGAACGGGCCCCGCGCGACGCGCGCTACTTCACGGCGTGCACGATGACGGGATCGAGATCCTTGAACTTGGCGAGCCACGCGATGCGCTCGGCGCGAAGCGACTCGCGCAGCGCCGCGAGCTCAGCCCGCGAGTAGTAGCGATTCAGATCGTACCGGCTCATATCCAGAGCGGGGATCGCGGCCGGCACCTCGTACCCCCAGTACTCGTCCTTCCTCCACTCGACGCGCGACCGCGCGATCTCGCGGATGACCGCGGCGGAATCCTGTATGCGGATCTTCTGCCCGGCGAGCACCGCGACCTCGATAAGGCGGTCTTTCGCGAGCGCGGGCGATCCCGAATCGATCGCGTCACAAATCGCCTTGAGCTCGTTTTTGCCGCGCACGCGCTTGCCGCCGCTCTCGACCTCGTAGCGCACGGACGCGATCTTGAACGACGCCTTCTCGCCGCCGGGGAGCGCGATCTCGGTCATTGTGCCCGTGTCCGGGTGCTTGGTCCCGCCGAGATAGCCGCGCAGCTTCGCGACGGCCCCCGGATTCGCGAGCGGCTCGGAAGACCGCTCTATGCTCCGACCCCCGAATCCCCCCGTGTTGAGAAGGAAGCACTGTATGCTCGGGTTCTTCTTTATGATGCGGTAGAAAATGTTCCCTTCCTCGCCCTCGGAACCCACTATGAAGGGGTTCGTTCCCACCTCGCGCACGGATTGGCCGGCCTTCGTCGGGTCTGCGGCGGACGTGATGATCGACTCGCCCAGCATGAAGTACGCTGCCGCCTGCTCAGCGTTGAGCCTCGCCGCCGGCGGCACGATCGTCTCGCGGCGCGTGATGAAGAAAACGAGGTCGACGTGATCGAGATCTATCCGCTGGTCGGTGAAATCGAGCTCATGTCTCACGACGATGCCGCGTCCGTTGAAGCACTGAGCGCCCGGCGCGAACGGATGATCGTAGCGGAAGAAGTCTATGTCGCGCGTCCCGGGATCACAGTAAACGTTTTCCAGAACGGCCGAAGGGCTGATGGCGCCCGCGTAGAGAAGCGGCTGCCCCTCTGCCTCGAGCCCCTCTGTCTTGATGTACGCGTTGTCCTCGGTGCCGAAGGCCGCGCCGTCCTCGCTCATGACGAAGAAATCGTCCTGGCGGATGATGACGGTTTCCTTCTTCCCTGGATCGAGCCAGAAATGGTGCACGGAAAGGGTCGTCTTGCCCGTGCCGCTGAGGCCGAAGAACAGGGCGCCCTTGTCTTCGAGCTTTCCCGTCACGGCATCGAGAGCGCGGATCACCTTGCCGCCGGCGTGAACGCCGAGGCCGCCGCCCTTGCCCTCCTTCAGCCGCACCTTCTCGAGATACATCGCCATGCGGAGGTGCCCCTTCTTGACCTCGCCGAAATAATCCGTCCCGAGCACGAACGTCACGCGATTCACCGCATCGACCAGGATCGAGCGCGGCGGGAGGTTCGCTTTCTTGGCGACCTCCGCCCATTCGGGAACCATGATGAGCACCTGGCTCGGCTCCTCTTTGTCCTTTCCCTCCGGGAGATCGAATATGAGCTTGTCCCACATGACGAGGAGCCTCGCGTAGTCTCCCGTCACGATCGTGCGGCAGTGGTGGGCGTGCTTCGGATGAAGCCCCATCTGCTTATCCATGGCGAGGAGCCTGACGCCGGTGCTTACGAGGTAATCGGCCGCCGTCTCGAGGATCTTCCGCTGCCGTTCGTCGGGATTCGCGAAGAAGACCTCGGTGAACGCCGCGGAACGGCTCGTGACCCTGGAGATGAACGCCGGGTTTTCGTACTTACTCAGAACGTCGGGGGTGCCGCGCGCGCC
>JAQTVX010000299.1 GCA_028706585.1 Candidatus Krumholzibacteriia bacterium
CTCGGGACCCGCGATACTTCCCGTGGCGCTCGATGCGGTATGGAGGATTGCAAGGGCCGTCGATATTCCCGTGATAGGCTGCGGAGGAATATCCTCCGTGCGGGACGCGGAGAAGTTCTTCGCGGCGGGCGCCTCGGCCGTGCAGATCGGCACCGCGATCTTCTACGATCCGGGGCTTCCCGAACGCATCGTGGAGTCGCTCGGGAAGAGCGGGATTCCCCCGGCGATCGACGCGGACACCTCAGCCAGGGAGGAATGAATGAACGAGTCGCCGACGGCACCACGGGTCATCGTCGCGCTGGACGTCGAAGATAGCGGCCGCGCCCTCGAGCTGGTATCGCT
The DNA here is from genome assembly GCA_028706585.1 of Candidatus Krumholzibacteriia bacterium. Taxonomy (GTDB): domain Bacteria; phylum Krumholzibacteriota; class Krumholzibacteriia; order Krumholzibacteriales; family Krumholzibacteriaceae; genus SSS58A. The sequence goes on from JAQTVX010000299.1 coordinate 343, forward strand.
GACGAGCCCGGCGATCGGCCTCTACAAGATCGGGAGCCGTCTCTTCACGTACGAGGGCCCGTCGATCGTACGGGAGATAGCAAAGCTCGGCGCGTCCGTATTTCTCGACCTCAAGTTTCACGACATTCCGGCGACCGTGGAAGGCTCCGTGCGCGCCGCGACCGCCTTGGGAGTGGCGATGATGACCGTGCACGCCTCCGGCGGAGTGGATATGATGCGCTCGGCTGCGGAGGCCGCTTCCGAGGAGTCGGAGCGTCTCGGCATCGAACGTCCGCTCGTGGTGGGGGTCACTGTGCTCACGAGCCTCTCGATGGAGGATCTCTCGCGGACGTTCGGCTCGAAGGGAGCCGTCCGGGACGTCGTCCTGCATCTCGCATCGCAGGCCCGCGAGTCGGGTCTCGATGGCGTCGTCGCCTCCGTAGAGGAGACGCGGCTCATCAAGGATGCCGTGGGAGTCGATTTCAAGGTCGTCACGCCCGGCATACGGCCCTCGGGGGCCGACGCCGGGGATCAGAAACGCGTCGCGACGCCGCGCGCGGCGCGCGAAGCGGGGAGCGATTTCCTCGTCGTGGGCCGCCCCATCATCGGGGCGAGCGATCCGCTGAAGGCAGCCGAGGGGATTCTCCGGGAGCTGAAAGAAGCCTGAACGCGCCATGATTCTCGCGATCGCCATATTCTCAGCCGTGTACATCGGGCTGGTCGTGAGCCGCAGCCATAGAGCCCTCGTCACGTGGGCCGGCATCGCGATCGCGCTAATGGTCGGCGCCCTCAAGTTCGGCGAGATCGTGCCGAGCATCAACTGGAACGTTCTCGGCATCTTCGCCGGCACCCTCATCCTCGCCGAGCTTTTCATAATCTCGAAGGTTCCCGAGACGATCGCCGACGTTCTCATCAACCGCAGCCCGAACCTTGGCATGGCCTTTCTCACGATCGTCGCGTTCACCTCGGTGCTGTCGATGTTCGTCGAGAACGTTGCGGCCGCCCTCATAGTGGCGCCGGTGGCGATCCAGCTCGCGCGGAAGGCGCGCGTGTCGCCGGTGCCGGTGATAATCGGCATCGCGATCTCCTCGAATCTGCAGGGCACCGCGACCTTGATCGGAGATCCCCCGAGCATGATTCTCGGCGCCGCCATGAAGATGAACTTCATGGACTTCATCGTGTATCAGACGCGCGGCGGCTCCGGCGCCCTCAAGCCCGGGATATTCTGGTTCGTGCAGATCGGCGCCATCGTGAGCATCGGGGTGCTATTTTTCTTCTTCAAGGGGATGAAGCGCAAGCTCGACCCAATACCGGTAACGCCGGTTTTCAGCCTAGTTCCCAGCTTTCTATTGATCCTCATGATCCTGCTCCTCGGCTGCGCCTCTTTCATCGACCCGAACTTCCTGTGGTTCGGTGGAACGGTGTGCATGGCGATGGCGCTCGCGGGCTCCGTGTGGTTCAGCTTCCACGACCGGCACCGCGTCTTGAGAATACTGCGGGGATTCGACTGGTCGACGGCTGCGTTTCTGGCCGGGGTTTTCGTGCTCGTCGGAATGCTCGATAGCCGCGGCGCCATAGGGGCGGTCGTCGACAGGCTCTCCGTGCTCAAGGGGATGCACCCGTTCGTGCTCTACTCCGTCGTAGTCTGGACCTCCGTTGTGCTCTCCGGATTCATAGACAACGTGCCCTACGTGACGGCTATGCTCCCGGTCGTCATCAGGTTCGCGGCCGACGCGGGCCTCCCCGTCGAGCTCTTCGCGTTCGGGCTTCTCATCGGCGCCTGCCTCGGCGGCAATATCACCCCGATCGGCGCGTCCGCCAACGTCGTCTCGATGGGGCTTCTCCATCGCGAGGGGCACCCGATCTCATTCGGCGGATTCGTGAAGATGGGACTGCCCTTCACCATCGCGGCGACGACCGCGGCGTATCTCGCCCTCTGGTTCGTATACCGTTGACGGCGCCGCGGACGGCTCCGGACCGGGCCCCTTCGGAGGAGGCCGCCGGTAGGGGCGGGCCCCGATTCACGTTGACTGGGCCTTCGCAATTCCACTAATATTTCAAGGTTAAACGCAATGCGGGAATATCCCGCGTCATGCGGGTCGCACGTTACGCCGGCCGAACGCACCGGCCGCACTTTGCAAAGGGGAACGCAATGAAAGTCCTCATCACGGGAATCACGGGATTCGCGGGAAGCCATCTCGCGGATCTGTGCCTCGCCCGGAAGGATGTAGAGCTCTACGGGATCATCCGCTGGAGGAGCAGGACCGAGAACATCGATCATATCTGGAACAAGGTGAAGCTTCACGAATGCGACCTTCGGGATGCGTCGTCGACGCGCGACGCGATCGAGCAAATACGGCCCCGATACATCTTTCACCTCGCGGCTCAGAGCTTCGTTCCCACGTCGTGGAACGCCCCCTCGGAATCGCTCGTCACGAACATTGTCGGCCAGCTCAACGTTTTCGAGGCGGTGCGCAAGATCAAGCTCGATTGCCGCCTCCAGATCGCCTGCTCGAGCGAGGAATACGGAATGGTGTATCCCGGCGAGATTCCGATCAAGGAGACGAACCCGCTCCGTCCGCTGAGCCCGTACGCCGTGAGCAAGGTCGGGCAGGATATGCTCGCCTACCAGTACTTCATGAGCTACAAGACAGACGTAGTGCGGACAAGGGGATTCAACCATACGG